>NZ_JCANTD010000015.1:0-122021 GCF_059570675.1 Salinispora goodfellowii
CCTGGGGCAGGTTACTCACGTGTTACTCACCCGTTCGCCGCTCGAGTACCCCGAAGGGCCTTTCCGCTCGACTTGCATGTGTTAAGCACGCCGCCAGCGTTCGTCCTGAGCCAGGATCAAACTCTCCAACAAAAACTTGAAGAAAAATCCCAGCAACAAAATATATTTGCTGCCAAATTCAAGCCCAAGCCAACCCACCAAACAGCAGGCCAACCCAGACCAAAACGGCACTGGCTTTCCAAACACCCTGTTGAGTTCTCAAAGAACAACCACACACCAGCAGAACCCCAAACCAGGGCCCCTCCGGAGGCAACCGCTCTAAACTACCCGGACAATTCCGCGATCGTCAACCTGACCATTCAGGCGTCAAACTCGCATTGTCCGACCCACACTCACGCACGCCAACTTGGCGGTCGTTACTGTTGTGAGAATCGGCAGACCGGCCGACATCCGCTTCGCGGCTATCCGCCCGGCTCCTGCCGGCTTCAGTACTCTACCCGGTCGGCTTCGTGATTGCAACTCCGTCTCCGGAAGCGCCTCACCCCGCCCGCGCTCCAGCCCCGCTCGGCGATGTCGCCACGGTCCTGGTGCCCGCTCTCTGCCGGTTTTCCCGGCTTCCCGCGTGCAAAGAGAAAGTTACGCGGTCGGCCCGCAGAAGGCAAATCAAGATCCATCACTGATACCAACCGTCGGCGGCGGCCACCTCCCCCGCCACTCAACCCCGTGCAGAAGACCGGAACCGCTCATCCGTGGGAGAGTGTCTGCATGGCCAAGCTGACAGCGCCCCCGGTGCTGGCCGAGGAGGCGCTGCTCGGGCTGCTCCTACCGTTCTGGCAACTCGTCATCGGTGCCTTCGTACTCGTCGTCCTGGTCCTGTCGGTCGGCCGGCTGGCTCGCCGGGGACCTTCTCGAATGACAACGGCGCTCCTGGTCACCGCCGCCGCCATCGTCGGCCTCGCAACAATCGGGGTCCTCCTACAGGGCTGAGGACGGATTCGACGAACAGCGGCTCCGACGACAAGCCGTTCGCTGGCTGCAGCTCAGACCGATCGGCCGGGCTCAGGGAAACTGGAGACGACGGTTGGCCAGGCTCGGCAACTCGGCCCGGACTGTCCGCAGCCGCTCCAGGTCGAGGTCGACAATCGCGAGCCCAGAACCGTCCGGCACCTGGGCGAGCACCGTCCCCCAGGGATCTATCACCATGCTGCGCCCGAAGCAGGTACGGCTCGGCTCGTGGTCCCCCGTCTGGGCGGCAGCCGCAACGAAGCACTGGTTCTCGATGGCCCGGGCACGCAACAGCACCTCCCAGTGGTCCCGCCCCGTGTGCAACATGAAGGCTGCCGGGACAAGGAGTAGCTCCGCCGCACCGTCCGTAACGAGATGACGATAGAGCTCGGGAAACCGGAGGTCATAGCAAATCGACAGCCCGACCCGAAGGCCCTCCACGTCAACGACGACCGGCTGCACGCCAGCGACGACCGTGGCTGACTCCAGATACGACACCCGACCGGGAATCTCCACGTCGTACAGGTGGATCTTGCGATAGGTTGCGGCAAGGTTCCCGGAACGATCGAACACCAGGCAGGTGTTGTACGAATGCTCCGGATCCGGGCCCCGCTCGTGCATCGAGCCGACCACAACCCAGATACCGAGCCGCTGCGCGACACCGGCGAAGAAGGTCCCGGCTTCCCCGTCCACCGGTTCCGCGACCGGTTCCCCGGCGGCCGGACCGAGATAGTCGACGTACTCGGGGAGGATCGCCAGCTGGGCACCGCCGGCCGCCGCCCGCTCCAGCAGGGCCTCGGCGGCTGCCAGATTTGACCCTCGATCATCCCGGGCGTTCAACTGGCAGACCGCGACTCGCATGGACCCAGGTTACGGGCAGCGGAGTAAGCGGAACAGGAGCAGAACTACGGCCGCGGCGAAATTGGCAGCAGCGAGGTGGCGGGAGGGCCTTGCGGGGCTGGGCCAGCCCTCGGGACGGACCAACCCGGTCACGCCGACTTCTCCTCGCGCTCCCGCCGCGTCCGGCGGCTGGTGAACTCACGCGGAACAATCGTCGGGTTGACGTTCTCCAGCACCACGTCGCGATTGATCAAAACGCGGGCCGCGTCGGGGTTGCTCGGCACCTCGTACATCACGGAGAGCAGAACCTCCTCCATGATCGCGCGAAGGCCGCGGGCACCGGTGCCCCGCAGCATCGCCTGGTCGGCGATCGCCTCCAGGGCCGACTGCTCGAACTCCAGCTCGACGCCGTCCAACTCGAAGAGGCGCTGGTACTGCCGGACGAGCGCATTACGCGGCTCGGTGAGGATCTGCACCAGGGCCTCACGGTCGAGGCTGCGAACGTTGGTGATCACCGGAAGCCGACCGATGAACTCGGGGATCAGACCGAACTTCAGCATGTCCTCCGGCATCACCTGGCTGAAGGTGTCATCGGTGGAACGCTCCGAGACCGCCCGCAGCCGGGCACCGAAGCCCGTGCCGCCGTGACCGGTACGCGCCTCAATAATCTGGTCAAGGCCGGCGAAGGCACCGCCGCAGATGAAGAGCACGTTGGTGGTGTCGATCTGGATGAACTCCTGATGGGGGTGCTTGCGGCCGCCCTGGGGTGGAACGTTCGCAACCGTCCCCTCCAGCATCTTGAGCAGCGCCTGCTGCACACCCTCGCCGGAGACATCGCGGGTAATCGACGGATTTTCCGACTTGCGCGCGATCTTGTCGACCTCGTCGATATAGATGATCCCGGTCTCGGCGCGCTTGATGTCGTAGTCAGCGGCCTGGATCAGCTTGAGGAGGATGTTCTCCACGTCCTCCCCGACGTAGCCGGCCTCGGTCAGGGCAGTAGCGTCCGCGATGGCGAACGGCACGTTGAGCATCCGGGCCAGGGTCTGCGCCAGGTGGGTCTTGCCGCACCCGGTGGGGCCAAGCAGCAGGATGTTGGACTTGGCCAGCTCAACGCTGTCCATGCTGGGCGCCCCGGCCGCCTCGGCCTGAATTCGCTTGTAGTGGTTGTAGACCGCGACGGCGAGCGCCTTCTTGGCCTGGGCCTGACCCACGACGTAGTTATCGAGGAACTGGCAGATCTCCATCGGCTTGGGAAGCTCTTCCCACTTCACTTCACCCGACTCGGCCAGCTCTTCTTCGATGATCTCGTTACAGAGATCGATGCACTCGTCGCAGATATAGACACCGGGACCAGCGATAAGCTTCTTGACCTGCTTCTGCGATTTCCCACAGAAGGAGCACTTCAGCAGGTCGCCGCCGTCACCGATCCGTGCCACCTACAGTCTCCCTGCACTCGTCGGCCAGTGATCCGGCCATGATTCCCGGACACCCGCGCCGCCCATCTCCAGCTACCGGCCGGATCGACCGGCGAAGCGGCACAGACTCGACGTTACCCGTTGGCGCGGGTTTCTCCGACCCCTAATACGGGTGTGTCAGAGGTCGGACGAGGCTACCCCCGGCCGACCTCTGACCCAATCCGGCTCAGTTGGCGGCGTTGGCTGCCAGCAAGCCCTTCTTACGGCTGGTGAGGATGGTGTCGACCAGCCCGTATTCGCGAGACTCCTCGGCCGTCATAATCTTGTCCCGGTCGATATCCTTGCGGACCTTCTCCACCGGCTGGTTGCAGTGCCGGGAGAGCATCTCTTCCAGCTGGGTACGCATCCGCAGGATCTCCCGGGCCTGGATCTCGATATCCGAGCCCTGCCCGTAGCCCCCCTCCGTGGCAGGCTGGTGGATGATGATCCGCGAATTCGGCAGTGCCATCCGCTTACCGGGCGTGCCGGCCGAGAGCAGCACCGCCGCCGCACTGGCCGCCTGCCCCAGGCAGACCGTCTGGATATCCGGCCGGACGTACTGCATGGTGTCGTAGATCGCCGTCATGGCCGTGAACGAGCCACCCGGCGAGTTGATGTACATGATGATGTCGCGGTCCGGGTCCGTGCCCTCCAGCGTGAGCAGCTGGGCCATCACGTCGTTGGCCGACGCGTCATCCACCTGGACCCCGAGGAAGATGATCCGATCCTCGAAGAGCTTGTTGTACGGGTTGGACTCCTTAACCCCGTACGACGTGCGCTCGACGAATGACGGCAGTACGTAACGGTTGTGCACGGCCGCGAACTGCGGCGGCAGGCTCAGGTCGGTCATCGTCAGCTCCTCGCTCAGCTCAGGGTCCCGGCGCCTTCCGGAACCTGAGCGGCCCCGGTGATCACCTTGTCGATGAAGCCGTACTCCATGGCCTCCTGGGCGGTGAACCAACGGTCCCGGTCCGAGTCTGCCTCGATCTCCGCCTGAGTCTGGCCGGTGTGGAAGGCGACCCGCTCCTGGAACATCCGCTTGGTGTAGAGCATCTGCTCCGCCTGGATGGCGATGTCCGAGGCGGTGCCGCCCATGCCACCCGACGGCTGGTGCATCATGATCCGGGCGTGCGGCAGGGCGTACCGCTTGCCCTTGGTGCCGGCGCAGAGCAGCAGCTGGCCCATTGAGGCCGCCATGCCCATCGCCACCGTGGACACGTCGTTGTCGATGAACTGCATCGTGTCGTAGATCGCCATGCCCGAGTAGACCGAGCCGCCCGGCGAGTTGATCCAGAGGTTGATGTCGCGGTCCGGGTCCTCCGCGGCGAGCAGCAGCAGCTGCGCGCAGATGCGGTTGGCGACCTGGTCGGTCACCTCGCTGCCCAGGAAGATGATCCGCTCCTTGAGCAACCGGTTGTAGACCGAGTCGTCGAGGTTGCCAATGTTGTCGCCACCGCGGGCGTCGATCGCCCGGAGCGGCGTCGGCGGGATGTGCATGTCGGTCATGGCAGCCCTTCGCTCTCCGTACCGTCCTACCCGACACTAACGGCTCGACCGAGTGGCAGAACCCCGGTCGGGGCACTGTTCGCTCTCAGCGCAGCCCGGTCAGGCGTACCCAAAAACAGGTTTCGGCCGTCGCCCCAGCCAACGGCGGGGACGGCGGCCGAAACCAAAGATCATTCCGCGTGAGCGTGCGCGTGCGCGGCCTCGTTCTCGGCGCGCAGGGCGTCGAGGCTGACCGCCTCGCCGTTGGCGTCCTTGATCGTGATGTGATCCATGATCGAGGCCAGGGCCTTGCCCCGCCGGACGTCACCGAAGATCGCGCCGGCGGCACCGGAGCGGACCAGCTGGTCGTAGAACTGCTGCGGAGCCACCCCGGCGCGCTGCGCCCGGTGCACGATCTCGTGGCCGAACTCGTCGTCGGAGACCTGAATCTCCTCCGCGTCGGCGACCGTGTCCAGCAGGAGCTGAATCTTCACGCCCTGAGTGGCCGCCTCGGTCAGCTCGGTGTTGATCTGCTCCTCGGTCTTCTCCTCGGCCGCGAGGTACTCCTCCATCGAGGCACCGATCCGCTCGAGCTGATCCACCATCGCCGCCTTGCGGCTCTCGACCTCCTCGCGGACAACACCCTCCGGCGCCGGCACCTCGGCCGCCTCGACAATCTGCTCGAGGGCCTTGTCCCGGGCGGCGTAGATCTGCTCGACCTGCTTACTCCGGGTCACCCGCTCGCGGACGTCGTCGCGAAGCTCCGCCATGGTGTCGAACTCACTCGCCAGCTCGGCGAAGTCGTCGTCCAGCTCCGGCAACTCCTTCTCCTTGACCGTGCGGACGGTCACCGAGACCTCGGCGTCGCGGCCGGCGTAGTCCCCGCCGACCAGCTGCGTGGTGAAGGTGGTGCTCGCGTCGGCCGCCAAGCCAGCGACGGCCTCATCCAGGCCGGGCAGGAGCTGCTTGCTGCCGACCTCGTGCGAGAGGTTGGTCGCCGAGCCCCCTGGGACCTCCTCGCCGTCAACGGTCGCGTTCAGGTCGATCTGCACGAAGTCGCCCTCGGCGGCCGCCCGCTCGACGGTCTTCAGCGTCGCGAACCGCTCCCGCAGGCTCTGCACCTGCTCATCGATCTCGCTGTCATCGATCTCCAGCTCATCTACGGTCACCTCGACCGTCGACAGGTCGGGGAGGGTGAGCTCCGGCCGGATGTCCACCTCGGCGGTGAAGTTGAGCGAGTCACCGTCCGCGAACTCGGTGATCTCGACCTCGGGGCGACCCAGCGTCTTCAGGTCGTGCTCGCGCACCGCCGAGAGGATGTTCTGCGGGATGGCCTCCTGGACCGCCTCGTTGAGCACGGTGCCCCGGCCGACCCGCTGATCGATCACGGCGGCCGGAACCTTCCCCTTGCGGAAGCCGGGAACCTGGACCTGCTGGCCGATCTCCCGGTACGCCTTCTTGAGGCTCGGCTCGAGCTCGACGAACGGCACCTCGATGGCGAGCCGCACGCGCGTCGGGCTCAGAGTCTCGACGGTGCTCTTCACAGGCGTACTCCTTGACGGATCTTGGTGGTCTGGGCGCTGTCTACAGCCCATCGAGTGTAGGCGAGCCGGTACGGCCTGCAGGCGGCGCCCGGGAACCACACGCAAAACGGCGGTGCCCGGGTCGACCCGGCCGCGAACGACAGTCGGGGTGGCGGGATTTGAACCCACGGCCCCTCGCTCCCAAAGCGAGTGCGCTACCAAGCTGCGCCACACCCCGTGGCGGGAAGCAGTCTATGCCGTCCGCACCCACGCACAGTTCCCCGGGGCCATATCCGGTGGCGTGTTCCTCCGTTGGGTCGACCGACGGAGCCCGCCGGCCTGCTCGCGAGGGCGGCAACAGCAACCCGTCCGCACCGCACCGCACCGCACCGCACCGCACCGCACCGGGAGCAACGCTGTCCCGAACATGCCCGGCCTCGCCCGCCGCTCGAACACAATGACGGCCATGGGCAGGCTGCGCGGAGGTCGGCGGCATTGGGTACGCTGTCGACACGCCTCCACGCGGGGCGGCTGCGGGCGTAGCTCAATGGTAGAGCTTCAGTCTTCCAAACTGACGGTGCGGGTTCGATTCCCGTCGCCCGCTCCACCGCTTCCGGCCCAGGTCAACGGCGTCATCTCCGAACCTGGGCCGTTCTCGTTTCAGCTCTCTTTGAACTGCGACCCGATGACGCGGCCGACGCACTGGCGTCGGCCCGACAACGCCGCCTTCATCGCCGTCGTCAAACAACTCGGCATGCAGCACGAAGGCCGCCTCCGCGACCACGTCTTCACCAACGGCGCATGGCGCGACTCCCAGCTCTACTCCATCCTCGCCCCAGAGTGGAACACCAACACCGGCTAACCGCTCGCCTCCACCGCGTCGTACGCGCACGGGCGGTTCCGATCATGACGCCGGTACGATCGCCGCGATGCGCGACGCCGACACGCCGCCGCAGGATCCCGCGCGGCGGGCCGGAGCGGTGAAGCTACGAGACGTCGAACAGGCGTAGGCCGTCGTACTCGGCGAAGTCGGCGTAGTCCTTGCCGTTGAAGGTCGCCAGCGGCAGCCGGTCGACCAGGCAGCAGGCCGCGATCCAAGCGTCATTCGTCGGCCGGGGACGCCCCCGATGCTGCGCCCTCGCCTGGAGCTGGCCCCAGGTCGTCGCGACCGCCTCGTCGAAGGGGAGCAGGACCACGCCGGATCGCCACTGCGCGAGGTCAGCCAGCTTGCGTGGCCCCCAGCTTCGCAGCACGGTCCACTTGGTCAACTCTCCGAGTGTGACGAACGTGATGCACAGGGTCTTACCGGTCAGGCGGGCACGAAGCCGGTCATGCAGTCGGCCCCGCAGAATCGCCGAGGCAACATCGGTGTCTAGGACGACCAGGCTCACGCGGCGTTAGCCCGCCGGGAGGCGTACAGATCGCCGAGGAAGTCATCCAACTCTTCGTCGGATTCGAACAGGTCCGGGCGGGCCAGGTCGTCAACGGAGACGACCGGCCGCACGCCCTGACGGCGAGCCAACTCCTCCGCCGGCACATGCTCAGCCGTCGGCCACTCGGGCATCCGCTCGGCATTGCTCGACATCATGACCCACCTCCTCCAGCACGCACCACCCTCATTGTCACACGGTCAGCACCGGCACCACCGTCACTCGGCCGCGTGGGGGGCCGGCGACACGGCAAGCCGCTCCCGACCCGACAGGCCAGGCCAGGGGCGGGAAGGGAAGTGGGAGGTGCCAGCTGCCGGCCAGCCAGCTGCCGGCCGGTGGGTGGGTGGGGAGGACTTTCTGTACGTCTATCAAGGCGGCCCTTCGATCGGCACCGTTCACCCCAGACGACAACTCAGCTTGTCAACAGGTTGTCTGCGCTGCTCAGGTTCTGTCCAACACCCCACCCGGCCGGGCCGGGGAGCGAACTGGCTCTGCCAGTCGCGCAGCGCACCCTTCAGCCGGGCGTGCTCGGCCCGAAGGCTCGCTTCGGCAGCGTCTCTGGCCGTCAGCTCATCGACGACCGCGCGGAGGAAGGCAACGACATGCTCCTCGGCCAGGCCGCGCCGCCCGAACCCGGCCCGGCGGAACCGCATGCGCCGTACCTGCTCCGGACCCAGCCCGCGCCAACCGTGCCGCCGCCCCGAACACCCCCACTGAGTGCGTGCTCACCTCTGGCCCTCCTCAACGCTTAGACCGTCGCTCTTGCCTGCTGGCTTAGCCCACCCGGCCGCGTTTGCCGCGCCGGCTTCGAGTGCTCCGTTCTCGGCCCATACGGCGTCGCTCACCTGCACCAGCCCTGCTCGCTGGACGAAGATCTCCCGCCTTTCCACGGCTTTGCCGGCCCGGTCGAGCACGTACCCGGTCAACCAGGTCTACCTGTCGTACGTTTGCCGGTCACCGACCTTGATGACCCGGAAGACCAGCGACCGGTCACCGCCGAACTGCACCGACGCGATACCGCCGATCCGAAGGACGCGTCCCGGCCTCAGGTCCATCGATCCTGCCCTCTCCGCCCGATGGGTGGGCACCGAGGCAGACGGGCTCTGGCCACGGCCGACACCGTGAGGCCTGCCAGCACCTGCCCCGGTGCCCTGCTCAGGACGCGACCCCGATCGGGAACGCCGCTAAGGGTCGCGGTTGCCGACCGGCGCCAGCGCAGTCCGGGCAGACCCGCCGTTGCAGACGGGACGGGTCGCTCGGTGCCCGCAGCGAGCGCCGAGGGCTGGCGACCTTCCATCCCCGCCCCTCGCAGGCGGAACAGGCGACAGCCGGCGGTCCCCGGTGCGGTCCCTGGCTTGGCCGCACTCCGCCGACACACCGCAGGACCCGGACACCGCCCGAGGCCACGGAAGCGACCTCACCGGCACGGGGCCGTGCGCGGCACCGACCGGCCGGAACCTGCGCGTCAGCGGCCAGTACATGCACAATTGCGGTGGGTGAGACGTCCATGGTGGAGATGGAACACCGGGCGACGGAGACCGATCGAGGACCGAACCAGCACCTCTGGCGGACCTCGGGCGGACACCATGCGGACCTGCATTGAGTTCAGGACCTCGGACAGGCGAGCGTGGAGACAGCCCCTCAGGAAGGCATCGACGATGGCCCGAGACCGCCGCGAACCTCGCACGGTGCTGGAGCACCTGATCCAGCAGAGTGACCGCACCTACGAGGAGTTGGCCGACGAGTTCAGCCGCATGGACTCCCATGCGGCCATCAGCGCCCGGCACCTCGGGCGGCTGGCACGCGGCGAACGGGACCTGGCCTCCTCAACCCCCGCCACCCGGCGAGCGTTGCAGGCCATGTTCGACATGACCGTCGACGAGTTGCAGCGCCCCTGGGCACCCCACCAGTTAACCCCTGCGCCAGGCCGACAGATCCTCGTCGAGCCCACCGGCGCCGGCCCGGAAGGAAACCTCCTCGCCATGGCCGCACAACGCGCCCGCCAATACGCCATGCTCGCCGCCGAAGCCACCTCCCCGGCAGCCATCGACCAACTCACCGAGGACGTGCAGCGCCTCGCCCTGGCCTACCCGCAGCGCCCGGTCAGCCAGATCCTGCCCGACCTGGTCGAAACACAGAACACCCTGTTCACCCTGCTCGAACGCCGCCAACAGCCAACCCAGTCGCGCGATTTGCACTTCCTCGCCGGTACCACAAGCGGCCTGCTCGCCAAGGTCTCCCACGACATGGCCGACCCGCACTCCGCCATGTTGCAAGCGCGCACCGCCATTCTCTGCGCCGATCAGTCCGGCCATCCCGGCCTGCAAGCCTGGCTCCGCGGCCTCCAATCCCTGGTCGCCTACTGGGCCGGACGCTACGCCGAAGCCGTCCGCTACGCCGAGGCCGGACGTGAGTACGCCACCCAGGCCGGCGGTACCTCCGCCGTCTGGCTACCCATCAGCGCCGCCCGCGCCTACGCCGCTCTCGGTAACGCCGAACAGGCCAAGGTCGCCATCACCGAAGCCGAGAACACCTGGTCCCGCATCCACCCCGACGAGATAGACGAGATGGGCGGCATCTGCACCTTCAACCACCCGCGCACCCTCTACTACGCCAGCGACACCCTCGCCTGGCTACCTGGCGAAGCCGACGCCACCGAGCGCTACGCCCTGCAAGCCGTCCAGGCATACTCCGACCGCTACGACCCCGCCTGGGCGTTCGGCGACCAGGCCGGCTCCCACACGAACCTCGCCATCGCTCGCGTGGTGAACGGAGAACTCGACGCCGCCGCCGACGCCCTGGCCCCCGTACTCGACTTCCCCGCCGACCAGCGCATCAACGGGATCATCCACTCCGTCCGACGCGTCCACCAGGCCATCACCCGCGGCGGCAACGCCAACGACGCCCGCGACCTCATCGAAAGCATCGAGCACTTCACCCACACCCCGGCCAACGCCCTCCCTCGATAAGGCACCATCAGCACATGTACCCGAGCACCGTCCCCGGCCGCGTCATCATCCTCCGCGAACTGCGACCCGATGACGCGGCCGACGCACTGGCGATCGTCGGCGACGACCGCGTCACCCAGTGGCTCTCCTTCGACAGCCGCGACCAGGCCGCCACCGTCGCCATGATCGAAGGCGCAGTGACCAGGGCACAGCTCACCCCGCGCACCGAGTACTACCTAGCCGTAGCCGACCCCACAGACCGGATGATCGGCTTCGCCCGACTCGGCCTCACCGGCCACCAGGCCGCCAAACTCGGGTACGCCATCGGCGCCGACCACTGGGGCCGTGGCTACGCCACCGATGCCGCCCGCACCATCATCGACTACGGCTTCCGGGAGCTGCGGCTTCACCGCATCACCGCCGCCATCGGCCCCGACAACGCCGCCTCCATCGCCGTCGTCAAACAACTCGGCATGCAGCACGAAGGCCGCCTCCGCGACCACGTCTTCACCAACGGCGCATGGCGCGACTCCCAGCTCTACTCCATCCTCGCCCCAGAGTGGAACACCAACACCGGCTAACCGCTCGCTCCACCGCGTCGTACGCGCACGGGCGGTTCCGATCATGACGCCGGTACGATCGCCGCCATGCGCGACGCCGACACGCCGCCGCAGGATCCTGCCGACCGTCCCTACGCCCGCACCGGGCTTACACCTCGCCAGCAATCGGCCCTCATCCGAGCCGCCGCAGCCGAGGTGTATGAGCGCGTGCAGGAGTGGCGGAACTCGCCCGCTGGCAAGACACACCCACGAACGCGTACCGGCATCAGGTGACCGTGGCCTCAGTCACCGCGCTTGACCTACTACCCGGGCCGGCTACTGCGGAGGACCGCTCCGAACTCCTCGACGCTGTCCGACCGCTACTCGTCGAGTGGCGTCCGAGCCGGCCCGGTCCCGAGCAGCAGATCTTCGCTGCGGTCGAGCGACTTCGAAAGCGTGCGGTTAGCACCGACCTCCGCCCACTGCCGTCATGGGGTGTGATCGGTTAGCCAGTTCGTCAACCGCACGAGCTGATCTCGCAGATCAGAAGGCCCACTGACCTGGACATGGTCAACACGGCTATCTCCGCGCATCAGCCTTACGTATCCGGTCGGCCAGATTTCGGCTACGCCGGACGTCTCACCCAGCCTGAGCGTCACGCTTGCCAGAGGATCCACAGGGGTCAGCAGGTCCTCCTGATCTGCACCCCACGCCTCTTGCTTGACTCCGCGCGAGTCCCAGCCTCGCTTGAGGGATCTGCACACATCGACAATGGCAGGTAGATCGAGAGGGTCCATATTTGCACCATACGGCCGCCTCTTGTCGGCTCCGCCTGAAAATTTCAGCCGGCGTTGACACCTCTGACCGTAGTCAGCGCAGTAGGGTCTCGCCGTGACCGTCAACGCGATCGATCGACTTGCCGCCGCTATTGCGGCCCGCAAGCCGATCAACGGCCTTCGCATCATCGGCATCGACGGCCCGAGCGGCTCCTGCACCCGCCGCGACACGATCGGTCGGCTCGCCTACGCGATCTGGGTCGACGCGCCGGCACCCGTTGCGGCTGGCGCGCGGCCTCGCCCGCGACCGCTCCTTCGCCGGTGCCGCGCAGCTCTGGCAGAAGTGGATGGTCGAGGAGGAGAAGTTCCTCGCCGCCGACGGTACTCGCGACCGCGCCGACCTCGTCATCGACACTGCACACCACGGCTGACCGCTAACGCACGCCTGGGCCTACAGCCGTTCCCGGCGAGGAGTCAACTCTCCGGGATAGCGCGGCCCACCCGCTATTGGTACTGTCCACTGCCGCATCGAAGCCTCCTGCGGAAAGGGCACCCATGTCCGACGACTTGCTCTACACCGGGGTCGTGGTTGCGCTGTTAGCGACGGCCGTCCTGCTTGGCGGGAGGCTGGCCAAGCGGCGACACTGGCGACTTCTGCCCATGCTGGGGGCCCTTACCGCATCGGTAGTAGCGCTGACGGTGATCACGGGCCCATTCGGTACGCGTTCGCTGGCGGTAACGCTGGCCGCCGCGCTCTGGGCTGCGGTCCTCTTCTCCACCGCAAGCTTGGTGCGACACTCGCACTCACTCCATGCGACCGTCGTCGGCGTGATTGGTGGTGCCATTGCGATTAACGCGGCGCTGGTTGCGTTTGTGGTAATGAGGTTCAGCTCGGCGGACGCCCCCCGGGAGTACGCCCTGCACTGGTTGCCCGCGATGCTGACCGGTGCGGTCAAGGATCTGGGTGGGGTGCGCAGCGAGGCCGAGACGCCGCTGTTGGTTGACATGTCCGAGGAAGTCAGTTTGTTGCCGTTGCTGATGGTCTTGCTGACGGGCTTCACGCTCTCCTATGTCGTGCGACGAGGGGCCCTCAACCGTACGGCCGACGTTTCGGGCTGAGCTGGCGCTTTGACCCGGTGGGCGTCCTCCGCCTGGCGGCTTGACGCGGCGAAGGCCCGTCTCAGGAGCCCCGTCGCCCGCCGACCGTGCCGGCGGTACCCTCGCTGCGTCGGTCGTCGGTGTTCGCGGCGCTCCGGCTCACGTTGCCCTCCCGGTGAGTCGGCCCCATGTGGTTCCACTCATCTACTTCGGTTTACGCCGTGGCACGCTCACCGATCACCACATCGGCGTACGGGAACAGCGCCGCCGGCCGCTGGTCTACGGGCTGCTCTCCGTACTCGCCGGTCTCGCCGTGCTGGTCTTGCTGGGTGCGCCACGGCCGCTCATCGCGATGGTTGTCGTGATGTTCGCGGTCCTGCTGGTCACCACCGGGATCAACCAGGTGTGGAAACTCAGTGCGCATGCCGCGGTGTCGGCCGGCTCCGCTGGGGTGCTCATCAACGTCTTCGGCCCGGCGCTGCTCGCCGTCGTCCCGGTCGTGGTGCTGGTCGCCTGGTCGCGGGTCCGGCTCCGCGATCACAGCACCAGCCAGGTCCTCGCCGGAGCCGTCGTGGGTGTGCTGGTCGCGGTCCCCACGTTCCTCGTACTCTCGTGATCGGACCGGGGCCGGAGTGCGGTGCGACGTCGAACGAGGGCGGATCGGCCGGTCAGACGGTGATGACGACCTTTCCCTGGGCGTGGCCTTCCTCGAGGTAGCTGATCGCCTTGGGCACCTCACTCAGGGAGTAGGTCCGGTCGATGACCGGGGTGACCTTCCCGGATTCGAAAAGGTCGCAGAGCGCTGCCAGGTCGTCCCGGTTGGGGCTCGCCACGAAGAACACCAGGCGTTGCCGGACGAACGGCGACAGGGCCAACCCGCGGAGCACGCGAGCCAGGGGGCCGAGAAGCCCGTCGCCCGAACCGCTGTTCATCAGGAGTGTTCCCCGCGGGGTGAGCATGCGTCGGCAGGCGAGGAGCGGATGGTTCCCGACATTGTCGAGGACGACGTCGTAGCGTTGTCCGCTGCGGGTAAAGTCCTCTTTGGTGTAGTCAATGACGTGGTCGGCACCCAGGTCACGGACCAGCTCGACGTTCCGGCTGCTGCAGACCCCGGTCACCTCGGCTCCCAGCGCCTTGCCGATCTGCACGGCGAAGGTGCCCACCCCGCCCGCCGCACCGTTGACCAGGAGCCGCTGGCCGGGTTGCAGCCGCCCGTGGTGGCGTAACGCCTGGTACGCGGTGAGGGCGGCGACCGGCACGGAAGCGGCCTGCTCCAGGGTCAGGCTGGCCGGCTTCTTCAGCACTCCGGCGTCGTGGCGCATCGTGACGTACTCGGCGAACGCCCCCTGCTTCAGCGCGAACACCTCGTCTCCCACCTGGAGCGTGGTGACGTTGCTGCCCACTGCCTCGACCTGCCCGGCCAGGTCGGCACCGAGCGTGCTCGACTTGGGGCGGGATACCCCGCCCTGCGCCCGGGTGATGTACGGGGTACCGCGCATCAGGTGCCAGTCCAGGGGGTTGACCGAGGCCGCCCGCACCCGGATCAGCACGTCGTCGTCGCCGACGGCGGGCATGTCGAGATCCTGAAGGGTGAGGACCTCGGGCGAGCCGTACGCGTAGAACCGGATTCCTTTCATCGCTTCCCCTCAATCCACGCTGCGTAGTATGTGTTCGATCGATGCCGTGCGGGTTCGTAGTTCGGCGAGGTCAACGGCGCTTCGCTGCTGGGCGTCGAGGGTGTTCTCGGCGAGCTTCTCGAACCGGTGCACGAGCTGACGCAGGTCGTCTGCTCGAGCGGCTGCCCGCTTCTCTTTTCGGCCCTCGAACAGCCCGACGATGACCAGGGCGACCAGGAAGGCCGCCACGATGACCACGACCAGCAGGAAGACTGTCGCTGGCCAGGACATTTCCCCTCCAAGCGGGTCCATTACGTTGACTCCTTGGCTGCGGGACCCTTTCCTGGGTCCAGCCGGGTGAGGGTCTGGGCCGCCTCGGCCACCGCCGATGCGGTCAGGTGCAGGTCGAAGTCGGTGACTTCGTAGTACTTCATGGCTTTGCCATCGTCGGAGAGCTCGAGTCGGCCGGTGATCAGACCTGCCGCTTCCAGCCGCCGCAGATGCATGTGCAGGAGTGGACGACTCACTCCAATCTCGCGGGCCAACTGGCTCACGTAGTCACGACGGCCGGCCAAGGTCGCGACTATGCGTAGTCGAATCGGATTGGCCAACGCCGCCAGCATCTCGACCAGGTCGTCTCCGGCCGGTCCGCTCACTGCAACAGAACCCCTTCATGTGTCAATTTTTTCTTACACGTGAAACCGTAGCAGTCACCACCCCCGTCGGCAACACTCAATGCGGTTGCGCCCGGAGCGGCACGAGACAACGACTGCTCGACCGGTCAGGGCCGCGCTGCCGACCCGCGCTCGAGGCCACCGCGGGGCAGCTGACCGCTACCCGCAGCGCGTGGGGCCGGACGATCACCACAACTGACGCCAGACCCGCCGCTCTTCGTCGGTGAGGGGCTGATCTGGGACGAGCCGCTCCGGGTGACCTGGTGGCGGCTGTTCGAGAACCCGCCCCGGCCTGGACGCGCCAGCCGGCGGCCCCCCAACGAGCGGGGGAAACCCGTCGGCCGGGATGGCATCGACTCCCCGGCCGCCGCTACCACCCGCTGGCCCCGCCTCGCCCCACCAGGCCCGACCGCCCCGCAGAATCTCCCGGGCATCCATTCCGATGACTGACGCCCCGAACAGGCTCAGGCCGAACGCCACCTCGGACGTGATTCGCCGGAGCCAACCCATCAACCCGCCACACCCTCAACGTGTGCGGCGCGGTCGACACCCTCCTCGGTACAACCGGCCAAGAGCCGACCCAGGTTCCCGTACGCAGGAAGCTGCGCAAGGTCCGCCGCGGCCACCAGCCTGGCCACTGATGTGTACGTCAAGGGGCTCCTCGAATCCGGCGCCAAGCTGAGCCGACCGATTCTCCCGAGCCCCACTCAACGCCGACTCAAGTCAGCGGAAGGAGAACCCACCCCGTCAGCTGTTGGTAATCCAGCTCCAGAACGACACCACCCACTCGGTCTGCTTGAGCCACCCGAAGCCGAGGCTGACGAGAAAGACAGCCGTCACCAGGTGCGCGCCACGGGCGCCACGTCGCACCCGGCCCAGACGCTGCTCCAGCACCACCCGGCCAACGAGCCGGGCGAGAGCGAACAGCCCGACCGCGACCAGCAGACTCAACAGGAAGATCAACAGTGGTGCGGCGAGGTTACCGCCACCCGAAATCGCCCAGATCCCCCAACAGACGAACGCGAAGAGCGCTCCGCCGGCGCTCCACTCCCGGCCCGGGCGGAGCTGCGCGAGATGCCAGCTCATCGGCCGACGCGAAGCCCGCGCCGCCGGCCAGCCCGCCCCGGCCTCCTCCCCGACCACCGGAAACGGCGTGGTCCGACGGGCACCGGTCTGCCCTACCGAGGCCACCCCCCGCTGGAAGGCATCCGGCTGCGGCGGCACCTCGACCCCGGGCTGCGGCGGCACCTCGACTCCGGGCTGCGGCGGCACCTCCACGGTCCGCTCGGCCCACGGTTGCGTCTGGTCGGCCATGTCGTCCCTCCCCTGGACCAGACGGGAACCGGCGGGCCCCGTCTGACTATCGAGGGTAGCCAGTACACACATATGCGTCCGCTACGGACCACCGGGGCCAACCGACCCGACGTGGTGCGCTAGACACGAAGACATGACCTTCGTACCGAACATCGGTGTCGCTCATACCGAGGATCTCGAGGAGTTGGGTGAGCTGCTCGGCACCCTCTTCCACCGCAGCATGGACGCCGAGTCGCGGGCCATCCAGCAGAGCATCCAGGAGCCCGAGCGCACCCTGATCGTCCGCGACAACACCGAGCTGGTGGCGACCGCCGCCGTGGCCTGCTCACCGAGTTGATGCGGCGGCAGCTCCGCGACGTACGCGATGTCGGCCCGGAACCGGTCGCGCTGCTGTGGGCCAGCGAAGGGCGGATCTACCCTCGCTTCGGCTATGGCCTGGCCTGCCAGCAGTTGGTGGTGGAGTGTGAGACCGCCGAGCTACGCCTACCCGGTCCCACCGCCGCTGAAGGCCGCCTCCGGCTGACAGCGATCCGGCCGCCCAGCTGGCGATGTGGCGCCTGCTGCTCGCCCTCGACCTGACCCGCCGGCTCACCCTGCGCGGCATGGCGCTGGACGACCCGCTGCTGCGGCTGCTCAACGAACCACGCCGGCTCAACACGCAGCCGACCTGGCCTGCGACATCCGGGCCCTCGGTGAGCTGTACCTGGGCGGGACCGAACTGGTCAACTAGCCGCTGCCGGCCGGGTTCGGGAACTGCGGCCCGGCGCCCTAGCCGCCGCCGGTCCGGCCTTCGGTTGGCAACGGGCTCCCGCCGCCATGGAGATCTTCTGACGCCGCGGGGTACGGTCGGCTGATGGGTGACGTGGAACGACGACGGCGGCGGCACCGGCAACCCGCTGACCGCACCGCCGAGAGCCCGAGCCCGGCCCGGACAACTGCCGGGGGGCAGAACGGCGGCCAGCCGTCCCGGGTCCGCCGGGGCGGCGCCGAGGAGAGCGAACGCGGGCTGCGGAGCCTGGTCGGCTCGGGCTCGTCGCAGCTGAGCGTGACCGCGGCGATGCGGGCCCGCGACGCCACCCGACCGACGGAGCAGGACCTGGCGGAGGCCGAGGCCCAGGTAGTCCTGGTCCGCCGGAACTGGACTCCGCGCGCGGACCTCCCCCGTCGGTGACGACCCGGTTCAGGGCAGGTCTGGAAGCTTCCGGGTGCGCTCGTAGTCGGCCACCTGGTCAATGCGGCGGGTGTGCCGTTGCTTTTCGGAGAACGGGGTGGTCAGGAACGCCTCGACGATGGCGGTGGCCTCATCGAGGGTGTGCTGCCGCCCGCCGATCGCGACAATGTTGGCGTTGTTGTGCTCCCGGGCCAGGTGCGCGGTCTCGATACTCCAGGCCAGCGCGGCCCGAACACCGTCGATCTTGTTCGCGGCGATCTGCTCACCGTTGCCGGAGCCCCCGATGACCACGCCGAGGCTCCCCCGATCGGTAGCCACCCGGTCGCCGGTGTGTAGGCAGAATGCCGGGTAGTCGTCGTCCGGATCGTAGGCTTGCGGGCCGACGTCAACCACGTCGTACCCCTCCTTGGCCAGGTGGTTGGCCAGGTGCGCCTTCAGCTCGAAACCGGCGTGGTCGGATCCCAGGTAGACACGCATACCGGGCAGTCTGACAGGGCTCGTCTCCGACCGACGCTCGCGGGTCGGTCGGAGACAACTTCAGCACAGTCCGGGAAGACGTCAGACAGCCCGGGTGAGTATGCCTACCCTCCGCCCGGTCCGGACAGCAACTCGGCGACGACCAGGCCGCCACGGGCCTTCGGGGTGAACCAGGTGCTCTTGCGGGGCATCTTCTCCCGCGCCAGGTTCACCGCGACGAAGTCGTCCACGGTCACCGGTGCGACGAGCACGGCCAGCTCGGCGCGGCCGGCGTCAACCTCACCGGTGAGCCAGCTCGCCGGGTAGTCGCCGCCGACGTAGGTGATCCGCTTGTCGCCCGGGTCCAGCCCCAGCGTGTCCCGCAGCAGCAACCGCTCGACCAGGGCATGGTCCAGGTTCTCCAGGCGCCCCGCGCCGACCGGGGGCAGGCGTACGGCGTACGCCGCATCGGGAAGCCGGAGGTGGATGGTGCCGCCGGCCGCCGGGACCTCAACCGGGCCGTCGATCGGCTCGACCTGGGCGCCGGCCGCGCGGAGCCGGTCGATCACCTCAGCTGGGCTGGTGGTGAGCTCGTCAACCAACCGGTTGTACGGGGCGATGGCGACCGAGGCCGGCGTGGTGACCACGGCCAGGAAGCGCGGTAGCCCGCCGGTCTGGGCCGCCAGACTACGGTGGTTGCCGTCGGCGACGACCAACTCGCCACCGCCGGCCAGAGCGGTCAGCTCGTCCTGCTGCTCGCCCGGGCCGACCAGCCAGATGGCGTGCGTCCGTCCGGTCTGGTCGGTGTCGGTCGCCGCCGGCACCCCGGCCCGGTCGGCCGCCGCCGCGAGGGCGGTGTGCAGCTCGTCGCCCCGGCCGGTCTGCAGCAGGAGCACCGGCGACAGCAGATGCTCCAGCGCCTCGGCCAAGGCCACCCGCTCGCGCACCTTGGCGATGAAGACATCCTCGTTGCGGATGACCAGGCCCGGCTCGGCGGCGCTGGTGGAGATCTGGTCGGTGTCGACCATCACGAACAGCCCGTACCCGGGTTCCTCCTGCGGGGCGCTGATCCGGTAGAGGACCACCACCTGTTCGGCGGGGGTGTAGCTGCCCGCCTCCTTCGCCTCGGCAAGCCGGGCTACCGCCTCCGGGAGCGCGTCGAGAAATGCCTTCCCCCGGCTCTCCGGGGCCCGATGCGGCATCTCGATGCCGAGGGCGCTGTGCGGATTCACCTCAATGATCGAGGTGATCTCCGCATCGTCGGCGAACTCGTCGTAGTTCTGCGCGCCGGTGCCACCGGTGGTGATCCAGGCCCGGGCGATTGGATGGGCGACCGTCATGCCCGCTGACGCTACCGGTATCGCTCACCCCCGGTGTCCGGGCCCACCCGCTGAGCACCGGAGCAACCCGCCGGCGCCGGCGGTACCGCGGGCCCCTGGCATCTCCCGGCGATGCCAGGGGCCCGCCTCGCACTCAGTCGAAGATGGGGCCGAGCTCACGGGAGCGCTTGAGTTCGAAGAACCCCGGCGTGCCGGCGACCAGCAGGACTCCATCCCACAGCCGGCCGGCGGCCTCGCCCCGGGGAGCCGGGGTGACAACCGGGCCGAAGAAGGCGACCGGCTTCCCGTCCGGACCCGGGGCGTGGATGACGGGGGTACCGACGTCGGTGCCGACCGGCCGCATGCCCGCCTCGTGGCTGGCGCGCAGCGCTTCGTCGAACTCGGTGCTGCCGGCGGCCCCGGCCAGCTCCGGATCGAGTCCGGCGTCGGTCAGGGCAGCGGTGAACAGCTCCCCGGTGAGCTGCTCGGACTGCAGATGGATCCGGTTACCCAGCGCGGTGTAGAGGTCCCGCAGCGCCCCGGTGCCATACCGCTGCTCGGCGGCGACACAGACCCGGACCGGACCCCATCCGGACCTCATCAGCGCCTGGTACTCCGCCGGCAGGTCCCGGCCCTCGTTGAGCACGGACAGACTCATCACGTGGAAGCGGATCTCCACGGGCCGGACCCGCTCGACCTCCAGCAGCCAACGAGAGGTGATCCACGCCCACGGGCAGATCGGGTCGAACCACATGTCGACGGTGACACGCTCACTCACAGTGAAGCCCCTTCACAACCGGTGCGCCGGTTTTCGACGCCTGCCCCGATCCTCGCCGCAAGTTCCCAGACACAACACGGAAAGAGACCGTGACCTGTCCCACCCGCCGGCACAGGTGCGTGTAAGACTCGATTCGCGCGACCGCTACGAGCGGTTGCCCGACGACGCCGCGGTCAGCGTGCGGTGAGACGAGAGATGGAGACAAACAGTGCCGGGAGTGCGCAACCTGACGCAGGCGGAGGCCATTGAGCGAAGCCGGCTACTCGACGTGACCGGGTACGACATCAACCTGGACCTGTCGAGCGCCGTGCAGGCCGAAGGCCACACGTTCCGGTCCCGGACCGAGGTCCGGTTCCGGTGCAGTGAGCCGGGTGCGAGTACCTTCATCGAGGTCGCCGCGAACTCGGTCCGGTCGGCCACCCTGAACGGCACCCCGCTGGAGCTGGGTGGCTGGTCGGCGGAGGCGGGGCTCACCCTGCCCGACCTGGCCGCGGAGAACACCCTCGTGGTGGACGCGGACTTCGCGTACTCCAACAGTGGTCAAGGGCTACACCGCACGGTGGATCCGGTCGACGGCGAGACCTACCTCTACAGCCAGTTCGAGACGGCGGACGCGCAACGGGTCTACGCGGCCTTCGACCAACCCGACCTGAAGAGTGTCTACACCTGGCATGCCACCGTGCCGGAGCACTGGAAGGTCGTCTCCAACATGCCGGTGGAGCGGGAGGAGCCAGCCGGCGAGGGCGGCAAGACGGTCCACTTCGTGGAGTCGGTGCGGATGAGCACCTACATCACCGCGCTCTGCGCCGGGCCCTACCACGAGGTACGGGACAGCCACGACGGCATCGACCTGGGTGTCTTCGTTCGCGCCTCGATGGCGCAGTACCTGGACGCCGACGATCTCTTTCTGGTCACGAAGCAGGGCTTCGACTTCTTCCACGCCCAGTTCGACATTCGGTACCCGCTGCCCAAGTACGACCAGCTCTGGGTGCCGGACTTCAACGCGGGCGCGATGGAGAACTTCGGCTGCGTCACGCACGCCGAGTCCGCGTTCATCTTCCGGTCGCAGGTCACCGACTTCGAGTACGAGCAGCGCGCCAACACGATCCTGCACGAGCTGGCGCACATGTGGTTCGGCGACCTGGTCACCATGCGCTGGTGGAACGACCTCTGGCTGAACGAGTCGTTCGCCGAGTGGGCCAGCCACTGGTGCAACACCCACGCGACCCGCTTCTCCGAGGCGTGGACCACCTTCCTCTCCGTCCGCAAGAACTGGGGCTACCGACAGGACCAACTCTCCTCCACCCACCCGGTCTACTGCGAGATGCCGGACCTGGAGGCGGTCGAGGTCAACTTCGACGGGATCACGTACGCCAAGGGCGCGAGCGTGCTCAAGCAGCTCGTCGCGTATGTGGGCGAGGAGCCGTTCGTGGCCGGGCTCCGGTCGTACTTCCGCAAGCACGCCTGGGGTAACGCCACCTTCGACGACCTGCTCTCCGAGCTGGAGGCGGCCTCGGGGCGGGAGCTGCGCAAGTTCGCCGCCCAGTGGCTGGAGACCGCCCAGGTGAACACGCTGCGCCCGGAGCTGGCGATCGGCGCCGACGGCAACTACCAGCGGGTCGTGGTCCGCCAAGAGGCGCCGGCCGACCACCCGACCCTGCGTACCCACCGGATCGGGGTCGGCCTCTACGACCGCACCGACGGCCGGCTGGTCCGTCGCCAGCGGTTGGAGGTCGACGTCGTCGGTGAGACGACGGAGTTGGCCGAGCTGGCCGGGGTTCCCGCCGCGGACGTGCTGCTACTCAACGACGACGACCTGACCTACACCAAGCTGCGGCTCGACGAGCGATCGATGGCCACCGTGGTGCAGCACATCACCGGCTTCGAGTCGTCGCTGGCGCGGGCACTGTGCTGGACTGCCGCGTGGGACATGATCCGTGACGCCGAGCTGGCCGCCCGGGACTATGTGGCGCTGGTGCTCGCCGGCCTCCCCGCCGAGACCGACATCAACCTGGTCACCGCCACCCTGCGGCAGGTCACCACCGCCCTCACCTTCTACGCCGACCCGACGTGGGCACCGAGCGGCTGGGCCGACCTGGCCCGCACCGCGAAGACCGCCCTCACCGCCGCCGAGCCGGGCAGCGGCTTCCAGCTCGCCTGGGCTCGGGCGTACGCCTCCGCCGCTCGGTCGGCTGAGGACCTGGCGGCGTTGCGGGGCTGGCTGGAGGGGAACGGGGTCCCGTCCGGGCTGCGCATGGACACCGAGCTGCGGTGGTCGGTGCTGACCGCGCTGGTGACCAACGGCGCGGCCGGTCCCGACGACATCGAGGCGGAGCTGGCCTCCGACCGCACCGCGAGCGGCGAGCGGGAAGCCGCGTTGGCGCACGCGCTCGTGCCCACGCCGGAGAACAAGGCAGCCGTCTGGGCCCGGTTGACCGGTCCGGAGCCGCTGCCGAACTGGCGGCACCGCGCACTGTTGCGGGGCTTCGCCCACCCGACGCAGGTCGAGCTGGTCCGCCCCTACCGGGAGCGGTACTTCGCCACCATCGCGCAGGTCTGGGCCAGCCGGGACAGTGAGCCGGCGCAGGAGTTCGTCCTGCTGGCGTACCCGGCGTACCTGGTTGAGGAGGAGACCGTGGCGGCGACCGACGGCTGGCTGGCCGGCGCGGGCCAACCGGCACCGCTGCGGCGGCTGGTCGCCGAGGGCCGCGACGGCGTCATCCGGGCCCTCAAGGCCCGGGCGCGGGACGCCCGAAGCGGCTGACACGCAACGGCCCGGGGTCGGTGTGGAGCGTTCGCCCACACCGACCCGGGCCGAGTGCTTGCCGGGGTGTCAGCAGCCCTTACCGGCGTGGCTGGCCAGTTGGTCCAGGCCGGTGACGATGCCACCGGTCAGGTCGCCGCCCCCGAAGGCGGCCACCATCGACAGCGCGGCGAGCCGCACGTACGTGTCCGGGATGCGCCGGCGGGCGTGCTGGCCGGTGACGATCTCCAGTTGCCGCTGGTTCGGCGAGATCGCGATCAGGACCGACCGGTCGGGGTCGGCGAGCTGGCGGTGCCGCCGCTCGGCGTCTTCCCGGACCGGCTCGTCGAGGCCACCGACGAAGATCGAAAAGGTCAGCCCGGTGCTCCCGTCGGCCAAGCGCATGGCCTCGTCAACGCGGAGCAGCTGGCGGGTCGAGAACGGGCCGTCCAGCTCCGGCGGGGCCGCCGTCTCGGACGACGACTGCAGCTCACCAACGGTCACTTGCGCCTCCGGTTCCACCGGCCGGCGCCTGCTGGCCGGCCTGCTCCTGCTTACGGCCCGTCAGCGCGGGCGCCTGGGCACCGGCGGTCAGTACGGTGCCCGCCGAGTCGGCCAGCACCTCCGGACTACTCAGGAACCAGACCGGAGTGAAGTCGAAGGGCCGGCCGGGCCGGTAGCGCTTGCCACCGCCACCAGCGCCGCGGCTGCTGGCGGCGTATGCCACACCAGCGATTACCAGCGCTGCCACCGCCGGGATTCCGACGAAGACCAGCAACGTATCGGTTACAGACAATCCCAACGCCCCCAGGCGAAAGAGAGACCAGGAATCCGGGTCGGGGTGGACGGTCAGGTGGACGATTCCCCGACTCCGCTTGTGGTATTCACGTTAGCGGAGCCAACCGCCCGCCAGATTGCGGGGTGGCGATCCCACCCCCCACTGAGCTGCTCCAGCTGGGCGGCGGCGGCGAGCAGCTGCGCGTCGTTGCCCAGCCGGCCGTTGAGGAGGACCCCGACCGGTAGCCCGTCGGCGGTGGTACCCACCGGGAGCGACACCGAGGGGTCACCCGTGACATTGAAAATTGCACAATACGGTGAGAAACGACGTTGACGGTCAAAGTCGTCCTCTGGGTTACGAACATCGGTAAACCAGCCCACTGGTGCCTGCGGTGCGGCGAGGGTGGGACAGAGCAGCAGATCGCAGCCGGCGGCCCGGCGGATCCCGAGCCGGACCTGCGCCTGGAGCTCACCGAGCGCGGCAGTGAGGCTGGCAGCGGAGATCGCCGCCCCGCGGTCCCGCAGCAACCGGGTCAACGGCAGTAGCTGACTCTCTCGCTCGGGCGGCACCGGGGCGAGCGAGAGCACGTACCAGACGGTCTCGAACAGCGGCCACGCCGTCGGCGTCAACGGCGGCGGCACCTCGACCACCTCATGCCCGGCGGCGGTGAGCAGGGCGGCGGCCTGGTCCACGGCGGCGACACAGTCCGGGTGGACGGGCTCGTCGGCGAGCATCGGGGTGGTGAAGCGGCCGATCCGCAGCCGGCCCGGCGTGGCGGTCCGGGCCGCCGCCAGCCAACCCCCGGCCGGCGGTGGCGGCGCCAGGTAGGGCTCACCGGGAACCGGCTGCGCCAACACGTCGAGCAACGCGGCCACGTCGGCCACGGTCCGCCCGATCGGGCCGCTGGTCGGCAGGCCGTAGGCCCCGAAGCCGACCGGACCGCCGGAGACCACCCCACGGCTGGGCTTGTAGCCGACCAACCCGCACAACGAGGCCGGAATACGCAGCGAACCGCCGCCGTCGGAGCCCTGGGCCACCGGAAGGAGACCGGCCGCCACCGCCGCCGCCGCACCACCGCTGGAGCCGCCGGCGGTGTTGGCGAGATCCCACGGGTTACGGGCCGGCGGGGCGACCCGCCCTTCCGAGTAGAGCGAGCAGCCCAGCTCGGAGGTGGTGGTCTTGCCGAGGCTGACCAGGCCAGCGGCCCGGATGAAGCGGACCACGTCCGCGTCGACCGGCGGTACGAAGTCGGCGAAGGCAGCGGAGCCGAAGGTCGTGCGTACACCGGCGGTGAGGGTCAGATCCTTGATCGCCGTGGGCACGCCGTGCAATGGGCCGCGGGCCGTGCGCGGAACGGCGTCCGCCGCGTCAGCGGCGGCGAGGGCCAGCTCCGGGGTCACGGTGACGAACGCACCGACGGTGTCCCCGAGCGCCGCCACCCGGGTCAGCTGGTGCTCGACCAGTTCCCGGCTGGTCCGCTCGCCGCTGGCGATCGCGGCGGCCTGCTCCAATGCGGTCAGATCGTGCGGCTCGGTCATGCCGTAATCCTGCCCGCTGCCCGATCGGGCCGCTGCCCCGACAGGCCGTACGGGTCGGCCGCGGTGGGTTCGCCCTGCCCCCCGGCAGCGAGAAAGCGCAGCGCGTTGCCGCCGAGCAGGCCGGCCCGTTGGTCCGGGGTGAGGAAATCGGAGCGGTGCACGACCGCACCGACCGGCCGCTCCCCCAGTGGATACGGATAGTCGCTGCCGAGCAGCACCTGGTCGACACCGATCGTGTCGACCAGCAGCCGCAGCGCCGCCGGTTCGAACACCACCGAGTCGACGAAGAAGCGGTCAACGTACGAGCTGGGGGGCCGGGTCGAGGCGCCGCGGACCAGATCTCCGCGACGGTGCCAGGCGTTGTCCGCGCGGCCCAGCCAGAACGGGAAGCTGCCACCGCCGTGCGCGAAGCAGATCCGCAACGTCTCCGGCACCCGGTCGAAGACCCCGCCGAGGATCATCGCCAGCACCGACAGGTGGGTCTCGGCCGGCATCCCGGTAAGCCACCGCGCCATCCACCGATCCAGCCGCGGCCCGCCGGGCATGTCCCACGGGTGGACGAGGACCGGCGCGCCGACCTCGGCGCAGTGGGTGAGGAACTCGACGATGCCGCCGTCGTCCAGGTCGAGGTCGCCGACGTGGTTGCCGATCTCCACCCCGGCGTGCCCGGCGGCGAGACAGCGGTCCAGCTCGGCGCTGGCGACCTCCGGGTCCTGCAACGGCACCTGGCAGAACGGCACCAGCCGGCCGGCTCCGGCCGCCGTGATCTCCAGCATGCGGTCGTTGAAGATCCGCGCCACCCTGACGGCCTGGGCGGCCGGGCGGTCGTAGCAGAAGAAGACGGGCGTTGGCGAGACCACCTGCACGTCGACGCCGTCGGCGGCCATGTCCGCCAAGCGGATCGCCGGGTCCCAGCACTCCGCGCCGACCGGGCGGAACTCCAGCTCACCGACCATGATCATCGCAGCGCGCTCGGAGTCGACCCGCAGCCAGGGCCAGCCAGAACCACCGCAGGCCGCGGCGAGGTCCGGCCAACCCCGCGGTACGGCGTGCGAGTGCACATCGATGACCGGGGTACCCATCAGCCCTTGCCCGGATGCAGCGTGCCGCACTTGTCGCAGGTCCGCGCCGCCTCGTCGGCGTAGAAGGCGGCGAAGACCGGGGGCAGGTCGGCGGCGATGTCCCGGACCTGCAACTCCACCTCGTGCACCTTGTTGGCGCACTCGGGGCAGTACCACTGGAACCGTTCCAGGGTGCCCTCCTCGCGGACCCGCTCGATCACCAAACCGATCGAGCCGGCCTCCGGCCGCTGCGGCGAGTGCGGAACTGCGCGCGGCAGCATCCACATCTGCCCCTCGCGGATGTGCACCGTCTGCGGCCCGTCCGGGAGCATCAGGTTGACGTGCATGTCTCCTTTGACCTGGTAGAAGAACTCCTCGTACGGCTCGACGTGATAGTCGGTGCGCTGGTTCGGCCCGCCGACGACCATGGTGATGAAGTCGGAACTGCCGGGGAGCAGTTCCTTGTTGCCCACCGGCGGCTTCAGCAGGTGCTGGTTATCCGCAATCCAACCGGGGAAGCTGAACGGCTCAGCTATCTCGCTCACAACGGACCTCCTTCGGGGCGCAGGGCGACGGCCTGCATTTCGATCAACAGGTGCGGGTGCGGTAGCTGGTGGACCGCCACCGTGGTCCGAGTCGGCCCGCTCGCGTCGAAGAACTCCGCCCACACCTCGTTGTAGCCACCGAAGTCGTTCATGTTGACCAGGTAGCTGGTCACCTGCACCAGGTCGGCCAGCCCGGCACCGACCGGCTCGAGCAGATCCCGGATGTTCGCGATCACCGACCGGGTCTGGGCCCGGATGTCAAGGTTGGTGGTGCCGAACTCGTCAACGGCGACACCCGCGAAGGTGTTGTCCGGGCGGCGGGAGGAGGTGCCGGAGATGAAGATGAAGCCACCGGCCACCTTGACGTGCGGGAAGGCCCCACGCGGCACGGCCTTCCCGGCCACGACCCGGGCGGCTGCCCGCCCACCGGGGTCCAGCGCCGGTGCCGCCCCGCCGGTCACGCCGCCGCCCGCAGCGACGCGGCGCCGAGCTTCTCCACCACCGCACGGACGTGCGCGCCGGGTCGCAGCGCGACGGCGGCCGTCGCGGCGCCGGCCAGAAAGACCCAGCCCGGGTGGAGCCGAACCCCGTGCTGGCCGGCGAGGCGGACCCCCTCGTCGAAGGCACGACGTGGGTCACCCAGGATCGCCGCGGTCGACCCCACCTGGGCGACCTGGCCATCGATCTCCAGCAGCACGCCAAGGTTGTCCAGGCCGTCCGGAACCGGGCACCACGGCCCCACCACGAAGGCCCCCGCCGACGTGTTGTCGGCGATGACGTCCGGCAGCGAGAAGGTGAAGTCCGCATACCGGGAGTCGATCAACTCGATGGCCGGGGCGACCGCGCGGACCGCGGTGGCGAACTCCGCGACCGGCTCGCCCGGCTCGGGCTGCCGGTCCAGCAGGAAGGCCACCTCCGGCTCCACCCGGGGATGGATGAAGTCTCCGACCGAGACGGTCCCGCCGTCGGCGACCCGCATCCGGTCGGTGAGCCGGCCCCAGATCACCTCGTCCACCCCGACCTGAGCCATCTTCGCCTTACTGGTCAGCCCCATCTTGAGGCCCACCAGCTGCTCACCCCGGTCCAGCCGGCGCCGCACCAACTCGGCCTGCACCGCGTACGCGGCATCGACGTCGAGCCCGGTCTCGGCGGCGAGCTGGCCGATCGCCGTACCCCGGTCGGCCGCCGCGACCAGTTGACCGGCGATCCCGGCGATATCTGCTCCGATCACGTCTCCTCCTTGCCGGCCAGGTCCAGCGCCACATCCACGATCATGTCCTCCTGGCCGCCGACCATCTGGCGCCGGCCCAGCTCGACCAAGATCGAGCGGACATCCACGCCGTAGCGTTCGGACGCCCGCTCGGCGTGCCGCAGGAAGCTGGAGTAGACACCGGCGTAGCCCAGCGAAAGCGTCTCCCGGTCCACCCGCACCGGTCGGTCCTGCAACGGCCGGACCACGTCCTCGGCTGCGTCCATCAACGCGAAGACATCGCAGCCGTGCTCCCAGCCATGCAACTCGGCGACCGCGACGAAGACCTCCAACGGCGCGTTACCCGCGCCCGCGCCCTGCCCGGCGAGGGAGGCGTCGACCCGGACGGTTCGGCCGGCCGGCGCGTCCAGCGGCCCATCGCCGAGGACCCGGCCGTGCTCCACCGCGACCACGCTGTTCGCCACCCCGAGCGAGAGGTTGTGGTGGGCGTGGATGCCGATCTGCGTCTCCGGTTCGAGCACCTGACGGTAGGCGTCGATGCGCTCGGCCACATCGGACATCAGCAGCCGACCGCCGGAGTCGGTGACGTATACGCAGTGCGCCCCGTACGACTCCATCAGCTTGGCCTGCCCCGCCAACGCGGCCGGATCGTTCATGTGGGCCATCATCAGGAACCCGGAGACGTCCATCCCGTTCTCCCGGGCCCAACCGATGTGCTGGGCGGAGATGTCGGCCTCGGTGCAGTGGGTGGCGATCCGCACGCTGGTTACGCCGAGGTCCCGCGCCGCCCTCAGGTCGGCGATGGTGCCGATTCCGGGCACCAGCAGCGTGGTCAGCCGTGCCGACGTCAGCACCTCGGCCGCCGCCGCGATCCACTCCGCGTCGCTCGCCGCACCATGCCCGTAGTTGACACTCGACCCGGCCAGCCCGTCGCCGTGCGCCACCTCGATCGCCGCGATTCCGGCGACGTCGAGCGCGGTGGCGATCGTCCGCACCTGGTCAACGGTGTAGCGGTGGGCGATGGCGTGCATCCCGTCCCGCAGCGTCACATCCTGGAGGTAGAGCTGGGTCATGCCGGTACCACCCGCCGGTCGATCAGCCGCTCCGCGGTGCGCAGCGCGGCCGAGGTCATGATGTCCAGGTTGCCCGCGTACGTGGGCAGGTAGTGCCCGGCCCCGGAGACCTCCAGGAACGTCGAGACCTGCAGGGCGGTGAGGCGCCGACCGAGCGCCGGTAGGTAGCTGTCCACCCGGTCGAACTGCACATCCTGCTTCAGGCGGTAGCCGGGGACGTACTCCTGTACGTCCCGGACCATGTCGGCGATGGCGGTGGCGATCGCGGCGCGGTCCGCATCCGGGTCCGGGCAGAGGCAGTACACGGTGTCCCGCATCAGCAACGGCGGGTCAGCCGGGTTGAGCACGATGATGGCCTTGCCCAACTCGGCGCCGCCAACCACCTCGATCGCCCGGGCGGTGGTCTCGGTGAACTCGTCGATGTTGGCCCGGGTGCCCGGCCCGGCCGACTTCGCGGAGATCGAGGCGACGATCTCCCCGTACGCGACCGGGCTGACCCGGGCGACGGCGGCGACGATCGGCACGGTCGCCTGTCCGCCGCAGGTGACCATGTTGACGTTGGCTTCCCGCAGGTGTTCGTCCAGGTTGACCGGCGGCACCACGTACGGCCCGACCGCGGCGGGGGTCAGGTCGACCACGGTCCGACCGTGGGCGCGCAGCACGGCGTCGTGGTGTCGGTGCGCCCCGGCGGAGGTGGCGTCGAAGACCAGCTCCACATCGGCGAACTCGGGCAGCGCCACGAGCCCCGCCACCCCTTCGGCGGTGGTGGTGACACCGAGTCGCCGGGCCCGAGCCAGCCCGTCGGAGTCCGGGTCGATGCCCGCCATGGCGACCATCCGCAGACTGTCGCTGAGCCGCAAAACTTTGATCATCAAGTCGGTCCCGATATTCCCGGAACCGAGCACTGCCACCCCGACGCTCACTCCTCGACCTCCTTCGCGAAGCAGGTACGTACCGATCCGAGGCCGGAAATCCGCGCCTCATATGCGGCGCCGGGCGTCGCCGGCACCAGCGGGCCGAGCGCCCCGGAGAGCACCACGTCGCCCGCCCGCAGCGGATCGCCGGAGCGGGCGAGGGTCCGGGCCAGCCAGGCCAGCGCGTGCAGCGGGTTGCCAAGGCAGGCCGCCGCGGCACCGACCGAGACCGGCTCGCCGGCCTGCTCCAGCACCATGCCGGCGAGCCGCAGATCCACATCGGCGAGCCGGCGGGGCGTGGTACCCAACACGAACAGCCCGCTGGAGGCGTTGTCCGCGATGGTGTCCACGATGGCAATATCCCAGCCGGCGATCCGGGAGTCCACAATCTCGATCGCCGGCAACAGGTGATCTACCGCCCGGGTCAGGTCGGCGGTGGTGATCCGCTCGTCCGGCAGGTCCGCGCCGAGCACAAACGCGATCTCGGCCTCCACCCGGGGCTGGAGCAGCCGACCAGGCGGCACCTCCACCCCGTCGGGCACCGCCGTGACCTCGGTCAGCACCCCGAAGTCCGGCTGGTAGACGCCGAGGCTCTCCTGCACCGCTGCAGAGGTCAGACCAATCTTGGCGCCGACTCGCCGGTGCCCCTGCCGCAGCCACTGGCGCACCTGCGCCTGTTGCACGAGGTACGCCGAGTCAATGTCGCCGTCCGGGATGAGCCGCCCGCGCAGCGGAGGGCAGGGTTTGCCGCTCTCCCGAGCCTCGATGAGCTCCCGGGCGGCGGTCTCGTAGTCGACAGTCATGTCAGGTCCACACAGACGTTGGTGAGCTCGGAATAGAAACCCAGCGAGTGAATGCCGCCCTCCCGGCCGACACCGGACGACTTCACCCCGCCGAACGGGGTACGCAGATCACGCAGATACCAGGTGTTGACCCAGACGATCCCTGCGTCCAGCCGGGCACCGGCCCGGTGGGCCCGACCCACGTCCCGGGTCCACACCGCCGCCGCCAGGCCGTACTCGGTGCCGTTGGCCAGCGCGTACGCCTCCTCCTCGTCGTCGAAGGGCGCCACGTGCACGACCGGGCCGAAGATCTCCTCCTGGTTGGTCCGGGCATCCGGGCCGAGCCCGGTGAGTACCGTCGGTTGGATGTACGCGCCGCCGTCGCGGGCGTCGCCGAAGCGGGGCGTACTCCCACCGGCGAGGACCTCCGCCCCGTCGGCGCGGGCCAGCTCGTAGTGGCCGAGGACCTTCTTCCGGTGGGTGGGCGAGATCAGCGGCATGTTCATCGTGGCCTCGTCAACGGGCCAACCGTACGACAGCTCGGCGGCCCGCTCGGCCAGCCGGGCGGTGAACTCCGCGAAGACCGGACGCTGCACGTAGATGCGTTCGGTGCAGAGGCAGACCTGGCCACCGTTGGTGAAGCTGGACCGTACCGAGCCGTCCACCGCCGCCGACAGGTCGGCGTCGGCGAAGACCAGCCCGGCGTTCTTGCCACCCAGCTCGAAGGAGACCGCCTTCACCCCGTCGGCGGCGGCCCGCATGATGGCTCCGCCGGTGGTCGACTCGCCGGTGAAGGTGATCGCGTCGACGTCGGGGTGCCGGGTGAGGAACTCCCCCGCCGAGCCGGCTCCGAAGCCGTGCACCACGTTGAAGACGCCCTCGGGCACGCCGGCAGCGGCCATCACCTCGGCGAGCAGGGTCGCCGAGGCGGGTGTCTCCTCACTGGGCTTGACCACCACCGCGTTGCCGCACGCCAACGCGGGCGCGACCTTCCAGGTGAGCAGGAGCAACGGCAGGTTCCACGGGACGATCACGGCGACCACGCCGACCGGCTTGCGCAGCGCGTAGTTGAGCGCCCGACCACCGGATGGGGTGCGGGTACTGAATGACTCGGTCGGGGTGGTCGCGGCGATCTCGGCGAAGGCACGGAAGTTGGCCGCACCGCGCGGGATGTCCAGCGTCCGGGCCTGCGAGATCGGCTTGCCGGTGTCGGCCACCTCGGCGGTGACCAGGTCATCGAAGCGGCGCTCCAACTCGTCGCCGACCCGGAGCAGCACCTCGGCGCGCTCTCGTTCGCCGAGGCGGCCCCAGGGGCCGCGCAGCGCGGCACGGGCGGCGGCCACCGCGTCGTCCACGCCGGCCTGATCCGCCGCAACAACCTCGAAGAGCGGCTCCCCGGTGACCGGGCTGTGCTTGGTGAAGCGACGGCCAGTGGCAACGAACTCACCAGCGATGAAGTTGGGCAGCAGGGCCGGCCCGTCCGGTGCCCGGCCCGTCATCTGGCGCGCATCCCACCGGGTCATCCGCGCCTCCCTCGGCGGAGCGCCGCCCCGACCACGCCGGCCAGCAGGGCCGCTGCGCCACCGACCGCGACCCCCAGCAGTTGGTGCTGGCGACGGACTCGACGGCGCACCTGCGCGTACGGGGTGGTCGAGAAGGAGACCAACTCGTACCGGGACACGTACCGGCCGGGTAGCGCCCGCTCCAGCGTCTGCTCCACCCGTCGGCTGAGCTGGAACAGCGGCGAGGCGACCCGGTCGCGCATCTCGACGAAGTTGGTCAGTGCCATCTGGGCGATCGCCTCGGCGTTGTCCTGCCGGCGGCGTTGGAACAGCGGTAGCGCCGCGGACCAGTCGTCGGCACACTCGTCGAGGCAGCGGTCCAGCTCCACCACGTCCTCGAAGGCACAGTTGGCGCCCTGACCGTAGAACGGCACGATGGCGTGCGCCGCGTCGCCGAGCAACCCGACTCTCCCATTCGCCTGCCAGGGGTCACAGCGGACGGTGCCGAGGACCCCGACCGGATTGTGTAGATAGTCGTCAACCAGGTTCGGGGCGAGGGGAAGCAGGTCCGGGTAGTGCTGCGCGAAGTGTTGCTCGATCGCCGCCGGGCTGCCCAGTGCGGCAAAGCTCGCGGTGCCGTGGGTGGGCCAGAAGAGCGTACAGGTGAAGGAGCGGTCCGGGTTCGGCAACGCGATCATCATCGAGGTGCCCCGCGGCCAGATGTGCAGCGCCTCCGGGTCGAGCGCGAAGGCTCCGCCCACCGGCGGAATGGTCAGCTCCTTGTAGCCGTAGTCGAGAAAGTCCAGACTCTCCCGCAGCAGGCCGTGGCCGAGTAGCTGGCCGCGGACCGCCGAACCGGCGCCATCCGCGCCCAGGACCACCGACGCGATATCAACGACCTTCCCCGGCGGGGTTTCGAAAGTCATCTCTCCGGTTGCCGGGTCAAGATCCACCAACCGGTGGTCGAAGGCGACCCGCACGCCCGGCAACGCGGCGGCCGCGGAGAGCAGGGCGTTGTTCAGCGCCCCCCGACTGATCGAGTTGATCGCCCGGTCCCCGGCCGCGCTGTAGCCCTGAAACTGCTGCTCGCCGGCCACCGGGTGAATCATCCGGCCCCGCATCGGCAACGCGTCGGCCAGCACCCGGGTGTCCAGGCCGATCCGGCGCAGCGCGTCCAGCCCTCGTTCGGAGAGCGCCAGGTTGATGGAGCGACCCCGCTCCACCCGACCGGCCCGGGGGTCGGGGCGGCGTTCGTAGAGGGCGACCGGATAGCCCCGCCGGGCCAGGAAGGCGGCGAGCAGGCAGCCGGAGAGTCCGGCACCGACGACGGCGACCTCAGCGCGCTCTGTACTCATCAATGCACCTCCACCGTGGCGGCCAACGCGTCGGCCACCCGCCAGCAATCGTGGTACGTCGAGTAAAGCGGCACCGGTGCGAACCGGACAACATCTGGCTCCCGCGCATCTGCGACAACCCCGTGCTCCAACCGCAGCCGCTTCGCCAGATCCGCGGCGCTCCCGGTGCCGATCCGCACTGACAGTTGCGCGCCCCGGCGGGCCGGGTCGCGCGGAGTGACCACTGCCAGGGGCCGCCCCGGGGTGACCTGGTCCAGCAACCACTCCAGGTAGCCGGTGAGCCGGACACTGCGCTCCCGCAACGCCGTCATGCCGACCGAGTCGAAGAGCTCCAACGACGTGCGTACCGGCCCCATCGCGAAGATCGGCGGGTTGGAGACCTGCCAGGCCTCCGCCGTCGCCGGTGGTCGGGCCACCGGCGACATCTCGAACCGGGTAGCCGCCTCGGTACTCCACCAGCCCTCGAACCGGGGCAGCGTCGGATCGGCGAGGTGGCGCTCGTGGACGAACACCCCGGAGAGCCCGCCCGGCCCGGAGTTCAGGTACTTGTAGGAGCACCAGGCCGCGAAGTCGACATCCCATTCGTGTAGGGCCAGTGGCACGTTTCCCGCGGCGTGCGCCAGATCCCATCCGACCACCGCACCGGCCGCCCGACCGGCTGCGGTGATCTCCGGGATCTCCATCAGCTCGCCGGTCAGATAGTTGACGCCGCCGAGCAGCAGCAACGCGATCGTGTCCCCCTCCGCCGCGAGCAGGTCAAGCACGTCGGCCGTACGCAGGGTGTCCTCGCCGGTACGGGGAGCCAGGCGCAGCACCGTGGTATCCGGGTCAAGGCCGTGGAACCGGGCCTGGCTCCGGACGGCATAGCTGTCCGAGGGAAAGGCGCTGTCCTCGATGACGATCCTGGTGCGGGTACCGGTCGGCCGGTAGAAGCTCACCATCAGCAGGTGCAGGTTGACGGTGAGGGAGTTCATCACCACCACCTCCGCCGGCCGGGCGCCGACCAGCCGGGCGGCCGGCCCGGTCAGCAACTCGTGGTAGGGCAGCCACGGTCGATCGGCCGCCAGGTGTCCCTCCACCCCGAGCCGGCGCCACGCCTCCAGATCGGCGAGCAACTCGTCCCTGGTTGCCCGGGGTTGCAGGCCCAGCGAGTTCCCGGCCAGGTAGGCCGCCTGCTGGAAGCGGCCGCCGTCGGCGGGGGGTACGTGGAACAGGTGCCGGTGGCCAGGATCAGCGGTGTCCAGCCGGTTCGCCGCCTTCTCCTCCTGGTTCAGCTCTTCCTTGTGCATACGGTTTGCTCCGCTCCCGCTCACATCTCGGTCCGGGCTGACCACAGCTCCGGGAAGACCACCCGGGCCATGCTCCGCTGCAGCCAGGCCAGGCCGGCGGAGCCACCGCTGCCGACCTTGGCGCCCATCGTCCGCTGCACCGCCTTGACGTGATTCCAGCGCCAGTCGCCGAACCCCTCGGCCACCTCGGTCAGCGCCTCGCCGAGCAGCCGAAACTGGTCGTCGGGGCGACCGGCGTAGATCCGCACCCAGGCCGCCTCCACCGCCGGATGCGGCTGGTGCTCCGCGGCGACGTCCCGACCGAGGAGCACCGGAGGAAGGTCGTGACCGTGCCGGGCGAGCAGCGCGAGCACGTCGTCCCAGAGGCTGGGGGCGTTCAGGGCAGCGGTCAGTTCGGCATGCACCTCGGCCTGCCGACGGAACGGGCGGATCAGGGCCGGATCGCGCAAGCCGAGCAGGAGCTCGACGTGGCGGTACATCGCCGACTGGAAACCGGAGCCCTCGCCGAGGAGATTACGGAACCGGTTGAAGTCGGCGGGAGTCATCCAACGCAGGCTCCGCCAGGCGGCGTTCAGCCCTTCCAGGTGTAGGGCGGCACGACGCAGCGGCGCCTGGGTGTCCGGAATCCGGTCCGCCCGCAGCAGCCGCTGTGCCTCGCGCAGTTCGTGACAGGTCAGATTGAAGTACAGCTCCATGATCTGGCTGGTCACGAGGAAGGACATCTCGCCCGGGTCGCTACTCAGCGGAGTCTGCAGCCGGTGCAGGGTACTGGCCTGCACATAGGCGTCGTACGGAATCCGCCCGGTGAACTCCAGGGTCGGCTCACCGCCGTTGTGGGCCGCTCGCTTAGCGCGTTGCCGCGGAGTTACCGGCCGTACCTCCGTCGGGGTGGCCGCCCGTACCTCTGTTCGTTCCACCAGTCCGCTCCCTCCGCTCGAGCCGGCCGTACTGCGGTAGCGGTCATGATGTCGCGGCAGACGGCACCAGTGGAATGCCGAGACAACGGCTGTCCCGGCCGTTCACCTACCAAACCGAAGGCAATACCCCAGATCTGGTTGGAGAACGTAAGATTCCCCAGTGTGGACGAGATGGACTGGGCCCTGCTGCGTGAACTGCAGGCCGACGCCCGGCTGTCGTACAGCGAGCTATCCCGACGGGTGCACCTCTCCCCACCGGCGGTAGCCGAGCGGGTACGTCGGCTGGAGGAATCCGGCGTCATCACCGGCTACCACGCACACGTGGACCCGGCCCGAGCCGGGCGAACGGTGGTCGCGCTGATCCGCATGTCCTGCTACGGGGCCCGCTGCATCCTCAACATCCCGGAGATCACGGGCTGGCCGGAGGTCATGCAGATCCATCGGATCACCGGCGACGCGTGCAGCATGCTGACCGTCACCGCCGGCTCGATCGAGGAGTTCGAGGCGGTGATTGATCGACTCGCTCCGTACGGCCAACCGTCCAGCACGATGGTGCTCTCCACGCCGCTCGGCTGGCGTCCGGTCACACCAGCTGGCTCCACGGACAGCGAACCGGCCCCGTCCCGCCGCCGCCGCTGAGTGCCCGCTCGGGTTGACCGGGAAGGCCGCCGAGCGTCCACGAGGGTTTGCCCGGAAACCAGCGGGAAAGCAGGCCGCGGTACCCGGGGAGGGTCCGGTGGTCGGCACCGGGAGGGGGAATCATGCGGGGTCGTCGCGTACTCGCCATGCTGGCTCTGGTGGCAGCGTTCGTCCTGTTCGGGGGCGCACCTGCCAGCGCCGGCGAGCACACCTTCATCGAGGTCACGCCGAATCCGGCACAGGCGGGCACCCGCGTCGATCTCCGGGCCAGCTGCGACCGGGACAACAACCGTCAGGCGACGGTGCACTCAGGTGCCTTCGATGGCCAGGTCTTCCTCCGGCCCGACAACGGTTTCCTCACCGGCCACGCCACCATCCCGAGCAGCAAGGAGGCCGGCGACTACCGGGTTGACCTGCGCTGCGAAAACAACAAGACCGCCAGCACGACACTGACAGTGCTCAACATGTCCCAGCCGACGAAGGGCCCGGCGACCGGTAGCGGTGGCACCGCCGTCGGTAACACCGGCTCCTACCTTCTGGCCGGGGGCGTGGTGGCGGTGGCGCTGGCCATCGGCTTCGGCTTCTTCGGCAACCGCCGCACCGGGAACGGCGCCTGACCCGACCCATCATGGCCCGAGCAGACAGACGGAGGCGACAGCAGGCGGCGGATGCTGCCCGCGCGGCGGGCAGTGGCAGGGTCCGCGCGGGCAGCCGGCGGGCGGTGTCGGCCGCCGGCCGGCTGGCCGCCGGGACCGCCCGCCGGCTACGCCGGGCCGCCGGGCAGGCGTCCGCGGCGAGCGTCGTCACCACCGACCCGGCCACCGAGCCACTGCCCCCACGTCCGCGCCAGCGGTGGGTACGGGCCCGGCGGCAGCTGGGGTTCTCCCGCAGCCCCGGGATACCCGTACTGGCTATCGGGGCCCTGATGATGTTGATCATCGCCATGCTCGGGGTGGAACAGGTGACCGGCATCAGCGTCCTCCCGGAGCGGTTCACCGCCGGCCTGCGACCGCCGCCGAAGAAGTTCCCGGTGCTACCAGCGAGCGATCCGGTCGCGGTCGAGATCGATGCCATCGACGTCACCGCCCCGGTGCACAGCGTGGGGCTGGCACCGGACGGCACCATCGCGGCGCCGGACGCGGCTCGCGCCCAGGAGGCGGGCTGGTACGACCAGGGTCCCACGCCCGGGCAGTACGGTCCGGCGGTCCTCGTCGGGCACGTGGACACCGACACCGGGCCGGCGGTCTTCCAGGGGCTGCGTAACCTCCGTGCGGGAGACCGGGTCGAGGTGGACCGGACCGATGGGCAGGTCGCGGTCTTCGAGGTCAACTCGGTGGAGCGGTTCGCCAAGGAACGATTCCCGACCGACCAGGTGTTCGGGGACTTCGACCGACCAAACCTACGGCTGGTGACCTGCGGCGGACAATGGGTTGGTGGCCAGACCGGCTACGCCGACAATGTGGTGGTCTTCGCCTCCCTGGTCGAGGCGCGGAGCGGCTGAGCCGCCGGCGCGGCCACTCTGGCGGCTCCGGGCTCACGCGGTGCCTCAGGCGGCTCCGGGCTCACGCGTGGCTCAGGCCGCTTCGGGCTCGCGCAGGTCGAGCCAATCGACCCAACGCGGGTCGGGGGGTCGGTGCCCGAGGACCCGCCACGCGATGCCTTTCGGCGCCATCGGCGTGGCGGGGAGCCGCCAGCCCAGTTCGGCCGGCGTCTTGTCGCCCTTGGTGTGGTTGCACCGGCCGCACGCCGCCACCACGTTCTCCCAGGAGTGCCGACCACCCCGGCTCCGCGGGAGGACGTGATCGATGGTCTCCGCCGGGCCCCGGCAGTAGGCGCACCGCCACCCGTCCCGCGCGAAGATCGCCCGCCGGGACAGCCCGACGTGAGCCCGAAAAGGCACCCGGACGAAGCGGGTGAGCCGCACGACCGAGGGGACCGGCAGCGAGTTGCGGGCACTGTGCAGGACACCATCACCATCGGTGACGCAGACAGCCTTAGCGGTGAGCACCAGGATGGCCGCACGTCGGACCGATACGACGCACAGGGGCTCGTAGGTGGCGTTGAGGACCAGCGCGCCCGAGCCCACTGTGGGTCGTATGTCAGGCATCGCGCTCACCCCTCCGGTTCAGCGCCCCTCGCTAGTGCCACCGGACGGAAGCGGGCGCAGCGACCCACCGGCCGGACGTCGAGCCAAATCATCGCCGTCCGTGCGCCAATCGTCCCTGATAAGGCTCGGGATTGCACGCGTTAATCCGGGGTACCCCGCGGGAGGCTTTCTGGCGACGACCTGGCCCGGGACCACCGGCAGCGGTGCGCAATCACCGCACCGACACTGCGCGCCAAGGCCGTTTGCGGTCGCCGGCGGGCCGCACGCGGCGACCGGAGCCGGCTGCGGTACGAAGGCAGGGTGGATGCCTCCATTGTTTCGGCCGCGATCGCCGGCTCCCTCACCACCGACGAGCCCAACGCGAAATGTCTTCAGGAGCCGCTCTGCGCCGCCCTGCACGACCTGACCGGCGCCGCGTGGTTCGCCGAGGGCAGCTACTGGATCTTGATCAAGCCCCTCCGGATCGCACTGATTCTGGTGCTGGCCCTGATGTCCCGATGGCTGATCCGCCGAGCCATCAGACGACTCGTCCGCAGCACCAGCAGCGCGGGCACGCCCACGATGCTGCGACCGTTGCGAGAGCGGATCCCCACCCCGGTCACCCAGCCGGGTGAGTTCGTACCAGAGCGACGCCGACAGCGCACCGAGGCCATCGGCTCGGTGCTACTCAGCCTCTCCACGGCATTTATCTTCGGCATCGCGTTGCTGATGGTGCTCAAGGAATTCAGCTTCGACCTGGCGCCACTGCTCGCCAGCGCCGGCATCGTCGGGGTGGCCCTGGGTTTCGGCGCGCAGAGTCTGGTGAAGGACCTGATCGCCGGGCTGTTCATGCTGATCGAGGACCAGTACGGCGTCGGGGACACGGTCGACTTCGGTGAGGCGACCGGCTTTGTGGAGTCGGTCGGCCTGCGGGTGACGACGGTACGCGACGCGCGCGGAGTCCTCTGGTACATCCGCAACGGAGAAATCATCCGGGTCGGCAACAAGAGTCAGGGCTGGGCGCTGGTCGTGGTGGACCTACCGATCGGCTTCGCCAGCACCGAGGAGGCGACAGCTGTGCTACGGGACGCAGCCGCATCGGTCGCGGTGGACCCGGACCTGGCCGCGGAGGTCATCGAACCGCCTGAGGTGCTGGGTGTCGAGCAGATGACGATGGACGGCGCGGTGATCCGCACCGTGGTGAAGACGACGGCGGACGGTCAGTTCGCCGTCGGACGGGAGCTACGTCGCCGGCTGGCGGGTGCACTGGAGAACTCCGGCTTTACCGATAAGATCGCCGCGGCCCGGTTCCCGGGCCTGCCGGTGCAAGCATCCCGGATGGGCGGCACCAGTGGCACGCCGTGACCAAAGCGGCACGTTCGGTCGACCACCGCTTCGCCTATCCTCTTTTCGTTCCGTCGGCGATCCGACGATCAACCATTTCGCCGTGGCTGGTTGCCGGCGAATCCGGCAGAATCCGATACAGCTCCCCGGCAGCGGAGGAAATTCCCCTCGCTGATCGGCGAATCGGACGATGCTTCCCGGCTCGGCACAAAAGGAGTGCCTGGTCCGGGAACGATGGAGGCGATGTGCCCAACGGCCGACCTTCTCCAACCCGTCCGGCCACATTCAGGGAGGTGTTCGCCCAGCGCGAGTACCGATTTGTTCTGACGGCCGGAGTCCTCTCCTGGGTTGGTGACTATCTCGCGAAGGCTGCGGTGGCCCTCCTGGTCTACCGGGAGACCGAGTCAGTAGCCCTCTCCGCGGCGGCGTTCGCCATCAGCTACCTGCCCTGGCTGGTCGGCGGTCCACTGCTCGCGGCCGTCGCCGAGCGGCATCCGCACCGAACCGTGATGGTCACCTGCGACCTGATCCGGATGGTGCTGCTGCTGGTCATCGCGGTGCCCGGGATGCCGACTCCGCTGGTCTTGGCGCTCCTCTTCACCGCCACCCTCGCCAACCCGCCGAGTCAGGCCGCCCGGTCGGCACTGCTGCCACGGATCCTGGCCGGTGACCGCCTCGTGGTCGGAGTCTCGATCAACGCCAGCGTCGGCCAGGCCGCGCAGGTGGTTGGCTATCTGGCTGGCGCGGCGATCGCGGCGACCAGCCCCACCCTCGCCCTGCTGATCACCTCGGCGACCTACGCCGTTTCCGCCACGCTGATCCGTCGCGGGGTGGTCGCCCGACCAACGGAGATGCAGGCTGCGCACCGCAGCAACCTACTGCGGGAGACCGGCGAGGGATTCCGCATCGTCTTCGGCCAACCCGTGCTACGTGCCATCGCGATCCTCGTGTTCAGCGCCATGCTCTTCTCCATCGTCCCGGAAGGGCTGGCGGCGGCGTGGGCCGGCCAGCACGCCGACGACATGGACAAAGGCCTCGCCCAGGCCATCATCATGGCCGCCGTCCCGGCCGGGTACATCCTCGGCGGCCTGGTCATCGGCCGCCTGGTCGCACCGGCCCGACGGATCGCCCTGATGCGTCCGCTGGCAGTGCTCGCTCCGCTGCTTCTGGTTCCCACCCTGCTCGACCCGTCACCACTGGTGGTGGCGCTGCTGGCCGCCGGGTGCGGATTCGCCGTCGCCGGGCTGCTGCCAACGGCCAACGGCCTGTTCGTCCAGGCGCTACCGGACGGCTACCGAGCTCGCGCCTTCGGTGTCATGGCCTCCGGCACACAGGTGATCCAGGGCCTGGCGGTTCTGGTAACCGGGCTGCTCGCCGAACGGTTCTCCATACCGCTCGTGGTCGGCCTCTGGAGTAGCGCCGGGGTACTACTGATGACCGTCGCGGCGCTGTCGTGGCCGAGTCAGGCGAGGGTTGACGCCGCGGTCGAGGCGGCTTCGGGAGCTGCCGTACCCGATCCGGCGCCGGCACCGCCCGCCCCCCGGGCAGGATCTTCGGCTGTCGACCGCCCCGGGGACCAGCTGGTCGACAGCCCGGGCGAAGGCCAGCAGGACGCCCAGGAACGGCATCGCAACACAGTGTCCGCGCCGGGTCGGAGGCAGGCCGGTACGTGACCCGGCCCACGTCCGGCCGGCGGCGGACGGCCACCGAAACCTGGCAGGATGGAGCCGTGCATCCCGCAGGTGAATCCGGCAACCCCGCCTCCGCAACGAGTTTCTTCGCTGCGGTTGGCGGCGAGCCCACCTTCCGTAAGTTGGTGGATGAGTTCTATGCGGGCGTCGCCGACGACCCGCTGCTGCGGCCGATGTATCCAGAGGAGGATCTGGGGCCCGCCGCGGAGCGGCTCACCCTGTTCCTGATGCAGTACTGGGGCGGGCCGAACACCTACTCCGCCCAGCGGGGACACCCGCGACTGCGGATGCGGCACGCACCGTTCCGGATCGGGGCGGCGGAACGGGACGCCTGGCTACGGCACATGCGGCAGGCCGTGGATCGACTGGACCTGCCACCGGAGCTCGCCACCGCGCTCTGGGACTACCTGGAGCGGGCTGCGTATTTCATGGTGAACGCCCTGGAGGACCCGGCCGCATCGGCGTGACCCAGCAGACCCGGGCGGTCCGAGCAGGGCGGAGCGGGTCCGAGCAGGGCGGAGCGGGTCAGAGCAGGGCACCTTCGTCGTGCAGCCAGTCGACGAAGCTGGTGGCTACCGCCGCCCCACAGTCGATCATTTCAACCAGGAGCGCGTCGTGCACGCCAGCGGCGAACGGCACCTGCAGCTCGGCATAGATCGGAAGCTGGCCACGTTCGGACGGATCTCCGATGTACGCCTTACAGAAGCGACGGGTGTGGTTCCACTCGTTGACCACCCGGTAGGCCCGATCCTCCCAATCCGGCGGGACGGTCGCATGCGGCCGAACGCGCAGCACCAGGATCTCGTCTTCCGGGCCCTCGAGCGCGACCAGGACCGCGTGCCGCTCCCACATCGCCAGCAGGTTTCCGTCGCCGTCGGCCAGGTAGCGGACGTCGAGCTGGTCGAGCGCGGCGCTGATCCGGCCGAGCGTGACCGGTGCGACCGTGGCGGAGGTGTCCACGGCCGGAGAACGATCGGCCCCGGTACAACTGTCACCCGGTTGTCGGGGGGCCGGCGGGCTGACCCGGACCGCGTCCTCCACTGTGGCCCTGCTCCGGCTCTCCGGCTCATCGCCGTCAGCGGGACCGGGGCGCCACGACCACCACGGCATCGCTCTCCCACCTCGCTCCCCAGCGGATCCAGCCCTTAACGCTGCGTTGGATCCGAGGATGGACGGTACCCGGACGGCCGGGAAGAAGCACCCCCCTAATGAAACCCCTAGGACAAAAGGATGATGGGGGTCATCCAGACTGCTGACCAAGGATCGTCCGAACAGTCAGATCTGTCCCCCGCTGCAACCATACTGCCCCGTACGGGCCAACCAGGCCGACCCATTGACCGGCCGCCCGCACCTGCACCACCCCACCGGGCGCCTCCGGTGCGCTGAGAAAGCCCATCCGCACCAAGCCCTGAACCAACCGCTGGGGCACCTCGACCGGCGTGGTGGGAGCGTCGTCCGGGGTGACGACCACCGGCACATGATCCAGGAGCGCATCGCGCAGCGCCCGCTCCCCGAGCGCCCTACCCTCCACTCCACGCCCAGCGGCGGCATCCCGGAGGGCCGCCGCCGCAGCCTCGGCCACCCGCCGCAGCTCGGCCGCGGGGAGCGTCTCCACCCGCCGGCTGGCGGGCGGCGGCAGCGGCCAGCGCCACTGCGCGTCCCGCCGGACGGGCAGTGCCGAGCCGCCCGCAGTCAGCTCCGCCAACAGCTCGCTGGCGGAAACGGTGGCGTCACCGGGGCCACCGCCGGCCACCGTGTGGACCACCAGCACCCCCCACGGCAACCGCGCCCACAGGGCGGTCCGCTCCGGCCCGCTGGCAGGCCGCAACCGCACCAACGCCCCCCGGTCCAGCCGGACCAGCCGGGCCAGGAACGCGCCCGCGTCAGCGACACCGGCCAGCCCGTGGCCCGTCCCGCCGGGCATCGTGGGCGGATATCCGCCCCGTCCCACGGTGCCCGGGTCAGTCACGCCGATCCCTCCTGGATGAGGTAGGTGCGCAGGAAGGTCCGCTCCTCGGCGGAGAGGCGGCGCGGCAGCTGCCGGCTCAGATCAAACGGCACCAGCACCGACCGGGCCCGGCTGACCAGCACGTCACCGTCGTACATCTCGTAGTCGACGGTAACGGAGGCAACCCGGATCTCCGACACCCAGAGCTCGATCCGGACCGTCGGCGCCGACTCCGCGGTGGCCCGGCCGAGCGCGTAGTCGACCGGCCGCAGGTAGTCCACCTCGTGCCGCCGAATCACCACACCGTCGGCGAACGAGCCGACGCCCCAGGCCCGCCCCCCGGCGAACATCAGGGCCACCCGCGCCTCCTCGTAGAGGGTGAGGAAGCGTGAGTTGTTGATGTGCCCGTACGCGTCCAGGTCGGACCAGCGGAGCGTGCAGTGGTAGAGAAACCGGTCAGCCATGAGTCAGTCGCGGGTGAGCTTGCGGTAGGTGACCCGGTGCGGCCGGGCCGCCTCGGCACCGAGGCGCTCGATCTTGTTCTTCTCGTACGCTTCGAAGTTGCCCTCGAACCAGAACCAGCTCGCCGGGTTCTGGTCATCCCCCTCCCAGGCCAGGATGTGCGTGGCGACCCGGTCCAGGAACATCCGGTCGTGGGAGATGACCACGGCGCAGCCGGGGAAGTCCAGCAACGCGTTCTCCAGACTGGAGAGGGTCTCCACGTCCAGGTCGTTGGTCGGCTCGTCCAGCAGGATCACGTTTCCGCCGATCTTGAGCGTCAACGCCAGGTTGAGCCGGTTGCGCTCGCCCCCGGAGAGGACCTTGGTCGGCTTCTGCTGGTCCGGTCCCTTGAATCCGAACGCGGCGATGTACGCCCGCGACGGCATCTCGACCTTGCCCACCATCAGGTGGTCCAAGCCGTCGGAGACGACCTCCCAGACCGTCTTGTCCCCGGCCAGTCCCGCCCGGGTCTGGTCCACGTACGACAGGGAGACGGTGTCACCGACCTTCACGCTGCCCGCGGTCGGCTGCTCCAGCCCGACGATGGTCTTGAAGAGGGTCGTCTTCCCGACGCCGTTCGGGCCGATGATGCCGACGATGCCGTTGCGCGGCAGCGAGAAGCTCAGGTCGTCGATCAGCACCCGGTCGCCGAAACCCTTGGTGAGGTTCTGCGCCTCGATCACGGAGCTACCCAGACGTGGGCCCGGCGGGATCTGGATCTCCTCGAAGTCCAGCTTGCGGGTCTTGTCCGCCTCGGCGGCCATCTCGTCGTACCGGTCGAGACGGGCCTTGGACTTGGTCTGGCGTGCCTTGGCGTTCGAGCGGACCCACTCCAACTCGTCGGAGAGCCGCTTCTTCATCTTGGCGTCCCGCCGGCCCTCGACCGCCAGCCGGGCCGCCTTCTTCTCCAGGTAGGTGGAGTAGTTGCCCTCGTAGCCGACGGCCCGGCCCCGGTCCAACTCCAGAATCCAGCCGGCCACGTTGTCCAGGAAGTAGCGGTCGTGCGTGATCGCGATGACGGTGCCGGCGTACTTGGCCAGATGCTGCTCCAGCCACTGCACGCTCTCCGCGTCGAGGTGGTTGGTGGGCTCGTCGAGCAGGAGCAGATCGGGCGTCTCCAGCAGCAGCTTGCAGAGCGCCACCCGGCGCCGCTCACCACCGGAAAGTTGGGTCACGTCGGCGTCCGGCGGCGGGCAGCGCAACGCGTCCATGGCCAGTTCGAGCTTGGAGTCGATGTCCCACGCGTCGGCGTGGTCCAGCTCCTCCTGGAGACGGCCCATCTCCGCCATCAACTCGTCGGAGTAGTCGGTGGCCATCTGCTCGGCGATCTTGTTGAACCGATCCAGCTTGGTCTTGGTCTCCGCGACCGCCTCCTCGACGTTGCCGAGGACCGTCTTCGCGTCATTGAGCGGTGGCTCCTGAGCCAGCATGCCGACGGTGTAGCCGGGCATCAGCCGGGCCTCGCCGTTGCTCGGCCGGTCCAGCCCCGCCATGATCTTCAGCAGGCTGGACTTGCCGGCGCCGTTCGGGCCGACCACACCGATCTTGGCACCTGGCAGGAAGCTCAGCGTCACGTTGTCGAGCACGACCTTGTCGCCATGCGCCTTGCGCGCCTTTTCCAGGACGTAGATGTACTGGGCCACGGTGCGGGCTACCCTCCATCGATCAACGGGTGTGGTCTAACGCGGGCGGGGCCGCCGCGGATGCGGAGCCGAGGTCGCCCGTCGGCGGGCCGATCACGCCGACCCGCCGTCAATCCTGACAGGTCACCCCGGCTGCGCCCACATCACCCCGCCGGGCTGGCGACCCGACCTGCCCGCCCCGGCAGAACCCCAGAATTGTCGACAAGATCACGTTTGGGGTTCAGGGCCGGCGAGCTGGTGGGCTAAGTCCGGCACGGTACACCAGACGCCGCGGCTACGCTCAGTACGCTCGACGCGGGGGATTCGTCAGCACCCGGAGGTGGCCCAACGTGACCGTCCGCAGTTCCTTTGTCGTAGTGGCCAATCGACTGCCCGTCGACGAGGTGAGCACACCCGAGGGACGGCAGTGGCGACGCAGCCCGGGTGGGCTCGTGACCGCACTGCATCCTGTCCTCGCCGAGCACCACGGCACCTGGGTGGGCTGGGCCGGCGGTAAGGGGGCCGCGCCGGAGCCGTTCGACCTGGAGGGCATCCGGCTACATCCGGTGCCGTTGAGCATGGAGGAGTTGGAGCGCTACTACGAGGGGCAGTCCAACGCCATGATCTGGCCGCTGTACCACGACGCGGTCGAGACCCCGGTTTACAAGCGCCGCTGGCGGGAGACCTACCGGCTGGTGAACGCCCGCTTCGCGGAGGCGGCATCGGATGTCGCGGCGGAGGGTGCGACGGTCTGGGTGCAGGACTACCAACTCCAGCTGGTACCGGCGATGCTCCGCGAGCTCCGCCCCGACCTACGGATCGGCTTCTTCCTGCACATCCCGTTCCCGCCGATCGAGCTGTTCATGCAGATGCCGTTCCGCACCGAGATCCTCCGCGGGCTACTCGGCGCCGACCTGGTGGGCTTCCAGCAGCGGCTCGCGGCGCAGAACTTCGTCCGACTGGCCCGGCACCTGCTCGGGCTGCGCTACGAGGGGCAGATGATCCAGGTCGACGGCCGCCGGGTGAAGGCGGGCGCGTTCCCCATCTCCATCGACACCCAGGAGATGGAGCGACTCGCGGTGGATCCGACGATCCGGGCGCGGGCGGAGGAGATCCGCGCGGAGCTGGGAAACCCACGCACGATCATCCTGGGCGTCGACCGGCTCGACTACACCAAGGGCATCGAGTTACGACTCAAGGCCTTCCGCGAGCTGCTCTCTGACGGAAAGTTGACAGTTCCGGATGCGGTTATGGTGCAGGTGGCAACGCCGAGCAGGGAACGGGTGGAGCACTACCAGGCACTTCGCGTCAAGGTGGAGCGCGAGGTTGGTCGGATAAATGGCGAATTTGGCCGGGTTGGGGTACCGGCGGTGCATTATCTGCACCAGTCGTACAGTCGCACCGAACTGGCCGCGATGTACGTCGCCGCCGACGTGATGATGGTGACCCCGCTGCGAGACGGAATGAATCTGGTGGCCAAGGAGTACGTAGCAGCGCGCGCCGACCGGGGTGGCGCGCTGGTGCTGAGTGAATTCGCCGGCGCCGCCACCGAGCTGCGCCAATCGTTCCTGTGTAACCCGCACGACCCGGACGCGGTCAAGGAGGCCCTGCTGCGGGCCGTGCACGTGGAGAAGCCGGAGGCGCGTCGCCGCATGCGGACAATGCAACGTCATCTGCGCACCCACGACGTGGGGCACTGGGCGAAGTCCTTCCTCACCGAACTCGGCGTACCGGGACCGGATGCCTCGTGAGCACCGGCACCACACTCGGCAACCCGGTCGGTGGCGGCCTGGAGCAGGAACTGCGCACCGCGATCGGTCGCATCGCCCGCGTCCCCCAAATGCTGATCGCCTGCGACTACGACGGCACCCTCGCCCCGATCGTCGAGGACCCGACCCGGGCCGTACCGCTGCCGGAGGCGGCGGCTGCGGTCCGGGCGCTCGCCTCGCTACCGCAGACCAACGTGGCGGTCGTCTCCGGTCGGGCGCTGCGGGATCTGGCCGCCCTGTCCCGGCTGCCCAGCGAGGTCCACCTCGTCGGCAGCCACGGTTCCGAGTTCGACATCGGCTTCGTCGAACGGCTCTCCCCCGAGTTGGTCGCCGTCCGCACCCGGCTCCGGGACGCGCTGCGCGAGATTGTCGGCACCCACCCCGGAGTTCGGCTGGAGCACAAGCCGGCCAGCGTCGCCGTACACACCCGCGGGGTTGATCCAGAGATCGCCGCCGCAGCCGTCGAGGCGGTCCGAAACGGCCCCGCGACCTGGGACGACGTCACCGTCACCCAGGGCAAAGAGGTCATCGAGCTGTCGGTGGTCGCCACCCACAAAGGCACCGCCGTTGACCAACTGCGTACCCAGCTCTCCGCCAGCGCGGTGCTGTTCATCGGCGATGATGTCACCGACGAGAACGCCTTCGGCAACCTGCACGGGCCAGACGTCGGCATCAAGATCGGGCCCGGCGAGACCAGAGCGCAGTATCGGGTCGCCGAGCCGATCGAGGCCGCCCGCGCCCTCGGCCTACTGCTGGAAACCCGCCGGAACTGGCTCTTCGGCGAGCGGGCGGTGCCGATCGAGCGGCACTCGATGCTGGCCAACGGCCGGACGGTCGCGCTCCTCACCCCCGAAGCCAAGGTCACCTGGCTGTGCAACCCCAAGCCCGACTCCGCCGCGATCTTCGCCGACCTGGTCGGCGGCAGCCCCGCCGGCTACTTCAGCGTCGTACCGGAGCGCGGTGGCATCCCGCTCGGCCAGCGCTATCGCTCCAACACGATGACCGTCGAGACCCGATGGTCCGGCCTGACCGTGACCGACTGGCTGGACACCCCGGACACCGAGACCACACCGGACGGGCCGGCGATCGTCAGTGCCGACTCGACCCTGGTCCGGGTGCTCACCGGACGCGGCCGGGCGCAGCTGGAGTTCGCCCCCCGGCCCGAGTTCGGCCAGGTCGCCGTCCAGCTCCAACCGCTCGACGACGGGCTGCTGGTGCTCGGCTCCAACCACCCGGTCGCGCTCTACTCCCCCGGCGTCACCTGGGAGGTGGTCGGCGACGGCGTGTACGAGACGGCGACGGCCACCGTTGACCTCTCCGCCGCGGGCGGGCCCGTCGTGTTGGAGATGCGCTTCGGCACCCACAGCCTGGAACACCACCGGCAGCCGATTCACGAACGGCAGGCCGCGGCGGAGCAGCCCTGGAAGGACTGGGTGGCCACGCTGCGGTTGCCGACCACCGGCCGGGACCTGGTCGCCCGCAGCGCGCTCACCCTCCGCGGGCTGTGCCACCAGCCGAGCGGCTCGATCCTGGCCGCCGCGACCACCTCCCTCCCCGAGGAGTTGGGCGGCGTCCGCAACTGGGACTACCGCTACTGCTGGCTCCGCGACGCGGCGCTGACCGCCCGCGCTCTGGTCGACCTCGGCTCCACCGAGGAGGCCGAGGCGCTGCTGCGCTGGATCGACGGAGTCGTGGACCGGACCGGCGGGCACCCCGAACGGCTACACCCGCTCTACACAGTTGACGGCTACGAGTTGGGCGCCGAGGCGGTCATCGACACCCTGCCCGGCTACGCCGGCTCCCGGCCCGTCCGGGTCGGCAACCTCGCCAACCACCAGCTCCAACTCGACGTCTTCGGTCCGATCGCCGACCTGATCGCGGCCGTGGCCGACGCTCGCGGCTCCGTCCGGGACGACGAGTGGCGGGTCCTGGAGAACATGGTGGAGGCGGTCCGCCGCCGCTGGCACGAGCCGGACCACGGCATCTGGGAGGCACGGCTGGCGCCCCGACACCACATCTTCTCGAAGGTGATGTGCTGGCTGACCGTCGACCGGGCACTGCACGTGGTCCGCAAGCACGGCGGGGAGGAGCAGCCCGAGTGGGTGGAGCTACGCGACCGGATCGGCGCCAACGTGCTCGAGTTCGGCTGGCACGAGCAGGCCGAGGCGTACAGCGTCGCGTACGGGCACGAGGACAGTGACGCCTCCTCGCTCTGGATCGGCCTCTCCGGCCTGCTCCCCGGGGACGACCCCCGCTTCGTCTCCACCGTCCTCAAGATCGAGGCAGATCTGCGCAGCGGACCGGTGGTCTACCGCTACCACTGGGAGGACGGCCTACCCGGTCGGGAGGGCGGTTTCCACATCTGCACCTCGTGGCTGATCGAGGCGTACCTGCGTACGGGCCGCCGGGGCGACGCGGAGGAGTTGTTCACCCAGATGATCGACACCGCCGGGCCGACCGGGCTGCTGCCCGAGCAGTACGACCCGCTGACCGAGCGCGGGTTGGGCAACCACCCACAGGCATACAGCCACCTCGGGGTGATCCGCTGCGCCCTGCTGTTGGACAACATGCTCAAGCAGTGAGCCGCGGCCCCGACAGCCGGCGCGCGCCGGCTGTCGGGGCGACTCTGCCCGTGGTGCGAGCGTCGGCCGCGCTCAGAAGTCCAGGGTCCCGACCACGTCGCCGACGACCACGACCGCCGGGGGGCGGAGGCCCGCCGCAGCCACGTCGGCCGCCACCACGCCCAACGTTGAGCGGATCGTACGCTGGGCGCCGGTCGTGCCCTCCTGCACGACCACAGCCGGGGTCTGGGCCGCGCGACCGTAGGCGACCAGCGTCGCGGATATCGCCGCCAGATTCTTCAGTCCCATCAGAATCACCAACGTGCCGCGCAGCCCGGCAAGGTGCTCCCACCGCACCATGGAGTCGGGCGAGTCCGGCGGAAGGTGCCCGGAGACCACGGTGAACTCGTGCGCGACCGCCCGGTGGGTCACCGGGACACCGGCACCGGCCGCGGCGGCGATGGCGCTGGTCACTCCGGGTACCACCGTCACCGGTACGCCCGCACCGGCGCAGGCCAGCAGCTCCTCGCCGCCGCGACCGAAGACGTACGGGTCGCCCCCCTTGAGCCGGACCACGGCCCTGCCGGCCCGGGCCCGGTCCACCAGGATCCGGTTGATCTCCTCCTGGGTGCGGGCCGGGCCGTAGGGGATCTTGGCGGCGTCCACCAGCTCGACCTCGGGGCCCAACTCGTCCAGGAGCAGCCCGGGCACGAGCCGGTCGGTGACCACCACCTCCGCCTCGGCGAGGAGCCGCCGCCCCTTGACGGTGATCAACTCCGGGTCACCCGGGCCCGCTCCGACCAGGGCGACCTGTCCACCGCGGCCGGTTGGGTGCGGCGAAGCCTGCCAGCGATCGACGCGCACCGGCCCCGGAGCACCGCCGGCGCCGACAGCGGCCGGCGGCGGGGCCAGCCGGCCCGGCCCGGCGGCGAGCAGATCCCGGACGGCGTCCCGGACGGCCATCGCCCGGCGGGGGTCACCACCGCCGAGAACCGCCACCGTCACCGGGCCCTGCCGGGTCACCGCCGGCGTCCACGCGGTGGCGGCGGCGCGATCATCGGCCCGAACACAGAAGATCCGCCGCTCGTCGGCCACCGCGCTGATCGCGGCGGCGGCGGTCGGGTCATCCACCGCGACCTGCACCAGCCAGGCGCCGTCGAGGTCGTCCGCGGCGAACCGCCGCCGCTGCCAGCGCAGCCGCCCGGCGTCGGCGTGGGCGCGCAGCGCCGGGGTCAGCTCCGGAGCGACCAGGAGGACGTCTGCGCCCGCGTCGAGCAACGCCGGCACCCGGCGGGTGGCCACCACTCCGCCACCGACCACGACCACCCGCCGGCCGGCCAGCCGCAGACCGAGCGGGTACGGACTGCCGCTCACGCCGCCGTCCCGGCTGGTCGGACGGGCAGTGCACTCATTTCTGCGCCACCCCCGCCGAGTCGAAGGTGGCGACCTCGTGCAGCACGCGGACGGCGCCCGTAACCACCGGTAGGGCCAGCAGCGCCCCGGTGCCCTCGCCGAGGCGCAGCCCGAGGTCGACCAGGGGGGTCAGCCCCAGCCGGCGCAGCGCCACCGCGGCTCCCGGCTCGACCGAGCGGTGGCCGGCCACCATCGCGCCGGTGGCAGCCGGGGTGAAGGCTGCGGCGGCCAGCGCGGCCGAGTCGGCGATGACTCCGTCGAGCAGCACCGGCACCCGTCGGGCGGCAGCGCCCAGCATCAGCCCGGCCAGGGCCGCGTGTTCCAGGCCACCCACCGCGGCCAGCACACCCAGCGGGTCCGTCGGGTCCGGCTGATGCCGGCGCAGCGCCGCCCGGACCACCTCGATCTTGCGCTGGTGCGTCGGATCGTCCACTCCGGTGCCCCGACCGGTCACCGTGGCGGGGTCCGCCTCGGCGAAGACCGCGATCAGCGCGGCGGCCGGCGTGGTGTTGCCGATACCCATATCCCCGGTGAGCAGGATGGCGGCGCCGGCATCGATGAGTTCGCCGGCGACCCGGATGCCCGTTTCCACCGCGGCCCGGGCCTCCTCCCGGGTGAGGGCGGCGGTGACGGCCAGATCCCGGGTACCGCGCCGGACGTTCGCCTCAACCAGCCGGGGTCCGGTGCCGCCGGCTTGGCCCGACCCGGACGGTACGGCCGCAACCGGCGTTGGCGGCGTGGCGACCCCGACGTCCACGACGGTGACCGCGGCGCCGGCCTGCCGGGCGAACGCGTTGACCACCGCCCCGCCGGCGAGGAAGTTGCCGATCATCTGCCCGGTGACCTCCTGTGGCCAGGGCGTCACACCCTGGGCGTGCACCCCGTGGTCTCCGGCGAAGATCGCCACCGCGGCCGGCTCGGGCAGCGGCGGCGGGCAGGTGCCGGCCAGGCCGGCGAGCCGAATGGAGAGATCTTCCAGCGCCCCGAGGGAGCCCGCGGGTTTGGTCAGCCGGCGCTGCAGGTCCGCGGCGGCAGCCATCGCCTGTTCGTCCAGCGGTCCGATCGCCGCCCTCGTCGTCTCCAGCATCATCCCTCCAGAATCTCGGCCAGCACGGTGGTAAACGCATCGGTTGTCGCCGGATCGCGGACCGCGATCCGCAGCCAGTCCGGGCCCAGCCCGGGGAAGGTGTCGCCGCGGCGTACTGCCCAGCCTCGCTCCCGCAGGGCACGACGTACCGCGTCGGCGCCCGGGTGGTGGACGAGGACGAAGGCGCCCGCCGGCCGGCCGACGACGCGTACCCCGGGTAGGGGCGCCAGCCGGGCGAGGAGGTGGTCGCGATCGGCGGCGAGGTCGGCGGCGATCTGGCGTTCAGCTCGCACCGCTTCGGGGCCGGCGCAGGCTGTCGCGGCCGCGAGGGCCGGGGTGGAGACCGGCCACAGCGGCTGCACGGCGGCCAGGCGGTCCAGCAGTTCCGCTGCACCGAGTAGGTAGCCGACGCGCAGCCCGGCCAGCCCCCACGTCTTGGTGAGGCTCCGCACCACCAGCAGGCCGGGCAGATCGGACCGGGCAGCAAGCGACTCCGGCTCGCCGGCCACTCCGGGCGCGAGGGTGGTGTCGGCGAACGCCTCGTCCACCACGAGCACCCGGCCCGGCCGGGCGAGCGCGGCCAGGTCGGCGGCCGGATGCAGCACCGAGGTCGGGTTCGTGGGGTTGCCGATCAGGACCAGGTCGGCATCGGCCGGAACCTGGGCGGGGTCGAGCCGGAATCCGTCGCCGGGGTCGAGCAGCACCCGCTCGACCCGGTGTCCGGCCGCACGCAGCGCCGCCTCCGGCTCGGTGAACTGCGGGTGCACCACCACCGGGCGGCGGATCCCGCGCAGCGCCTGGGCGATCAGCACGAATCCCTCGGCCGCCCCGGCGGTGAGCAGCACCTGCGCCGGTTCTCGACCGTGCCGCGCGGCGACGGCGGCCCGCGCCGCAGCCGGGTCCGGATATCGGGCCAGGTCACCGAGGGCAGCGGTGATCGGGTCGGCCAGCCAGTCCGGCATCGACGCCTGGCGCACGTTCACCGCGAGGTCGACCAGACCGGGTACGGCCTCGACATCTCCATGGTGGCCAAGGTCGAGCTCCGGTGCCGCCGGTACCTCCGGTGGGTTGTCCACCGGGGCATCCGGCAGGTTGTCCGGCAGCGCGGCCGCTCCCCCGCTCGACTGCGTACGCATGACCGCGATCCTGCCGGGAAGGGGGCGCGTGGCACAGCGCATCGCGACGTGGGCCGCATCACGAACGACGGATTAATGAATATTTCTCTAGCACGAATCGGAAATGTCATAACTTGGCCCTGTGAGCAACCGTCCCCTTGCTGCCGCCGGTCGTCTCGTCCCACTTCTCCGCGCCGGGCTCATCGCCGGCATCGTCATCGCCGCCCTGGCCTACCCGATCGCCGCCGCAGCCGGCATCGGCGCCAAGGTGACGGCGCACGCGATGGAACACAAAACCAAGATCCTCAAAACCGCCCTGCCGGCCGAGACCTCGTACCTGTACGCGCCGGACGGCAAGACCGTCCTGACGATGTTCTACGAGGAGTACCGGCAGTACACAAAGCTCGCCGACATGTCACCGAACATCCAGCAAGCCATCATCGCTGCTGAGGACGCCCGCTTCTACCAGCACACCGGCGTCGACCCGAAGGGCATCGCCCGCGCCTTCGTGGCCAACGCCCGCTCCAACGGCATCTCCCAGGGCGCCTCCACCATCACCATGCAGTACGTCCGGATGGCCCTGCGGGACAGCGCCACGACCCCGAAGGAGGTACAGGAGGCGACCCAGCAGACCAGCCTACGCAAGATCCGGGAGATGCGGCTGGCCATGGAACTGGAGAAGGAGCTGGCCAAGGAGCAGATCCTGGAGCGATACCTCAACTCCGCATACTTCGGGCATCGCGCCTACGGCATCTACGCCGCCAGCGAGATCTACTTCTCCAAGACCCCGAAGGACCTCTCCGTGATCGAGGCCGCCACCCTCGCCGGACTGGTCAAGTCGCCATCCCGGTTCGACCCGGCCAGTTCCGACCAGAAGGAGGCGACCGCCCGTCGCAACTACATCCTGGACCGGATGACCGACCTCGGATACCTCTCACCGGACGCCGCCGCCAGCGCCAGGTCCGAACCGATCGAGCTGACCCTGAGCTACCCGTCCAACGACTGCGCGTCGGTGCCCCAGGAGTGGAACAGCTGGGGATTCATCTGCGACTACGTGAAGAACTGGTGGAGTGCGCAGCCAGCGTTCGGCGAGAACCGCCTGGAACGGATGGACAAGCTGCGTCGGGGCGGGTACCGGATCGTGCTCAGCGTGGACCCGAAGATTCAGGAGGCGGCGGAGAAGAACGTCGGCACGAAGGGGAGAACCGGCAGCCCGTACGCGAACGGCATCGTGCTCACGGAACCCGGCACCGGCCGGCTCAAGGCCATGGCGGTGAACCGGACCTACTCCCTGAACCTGGACGGGAATCCGCTCAGCTCCAACCCGGAGGTCGGCCCGAAGGTCAAGGCCAGCTACCCGAACACGGTCGCACCCCTGCTCGGCGGCGGTGACCTCCCCGGCTACCAGGCCGGATCAACCTTCAAGATGTTCCCGCTGCTCGCCGCCCTCGATTCGGGCATGACCCTGAACACCACCTTCAACGCGCCGTACCGGTACCGGTCGGAGGTCTACAACGGCTGGGCCCCGTCGAACGCGAGCGGCGCCATGTCCGGTGTGCAGACCATGTGGTCCGGCTTCGGAAAATCGGTCAACACGTACTTCGTCTGGCTTGAGGAGCAGGTCGGGGCGGACCGGGCGGTACGCCTCGCCGAACAGCTGGGGCTGCGCTGGCGCACCGATGTGGACCGGCACCACGCCGCGCCGGCGAACGCGAAAACCTGGGGTGCCTTCACCCTGGGGGTCTCCGACGCCACCCCGCTGGAGATGGCGAACGCCTACGGCGCCGTCGCCGCCGAGGGCCGGTACTGCGAAGCGATCCCGGTGCAGGCGATCTACGACCGGGACGGCACCCCGACAATCTTCCGGACGGCCGGCGGGATCGAACGGGAGGTCGCCAAGCCCCGCTGTCGCCAGGTGGTCAGCGCCGACGCCGCCCGGGCCGCCACCGACGCCGCGCGGTGCCCCACCGGCGACTCCCCGGCCCGGGGCGGCTGCGGCGGCTGGTCAACAGCGGACAGCGTCCGCGGCACCGTGGGCCGTCCGGTGGCCGGCAAGACCGGTACCACCGACAGCACCCGGTCGGCCTGGTTCGTCGGCTTCACTCCCGAACTGGCCGCGGCCAGCTTCATCTCCGACCCGGACAACCCCTTCAACGCCGTCGGTGACGGTCAGTCGCAGATTCCCATCCATGCGGTCGCGAACACCCTGCGCGACGCGCTTGAGGACAAACCGACCCGCGACTTCACACCCCCCTCGGACACCATCGTCGGCTGACCTGGGCGCCTACCTGGGCAGGGGGTAGCGGCCACCGGCGGTCGCACCGATCGACCCGCCACGCCTACAGGTAACCTCATGGCCGTGTACCGGTTCCTGCTGACGCCACGCTGGCTGGGCGCGCTCGCGCTGACCCTGATAGCGGCGGTGATCATGGTGTTACTCGCCGACTGGCAACTGGCCCGTTACCACGATCGCACCGCGATCAACGAACAGATCGACGCCGGCCAGCGGATGGACCCGGTGCCGCTGGCCGAGGCGGTAGCCGCCCCGACCGGGGAGACCGGCGCCGTCGGGCCCGCCCCCACCACCGAGCGGACCTGGACGAAGGTCACCGTCACCGGACGGTACGACGCCGCGAACGTGATCCTGGTCCGGGGGCGCTCACTGGACCGTACGGTCGGCTTCGAGGTACTGACCCCGCTGTTGCTGACCGACGGCACGGCCGTGCTGGTCAACCGGGGCTGGATCCCGCCCGCACCGGGCGGGGACGCCACCGTCCAGCCGACCGTGCCCGCGACCCCCGCCGGCCCGGTCACCGTGACCGGCCGAATCCGCGCCGGTGAGGGCGGTTCGCTCCCGGTCACCCGCCGCGACGGCAAACTGGAGACCCGCCGCGTCAGCCTGCCCAAGCTGGCCGGGGAGCTGCCGTACCCGATCTACGGCGGGTATGTGCTGCTCGATCAGCAGGCCCCCGCCGCCGACCCGACCTTCCAGACGGTCCCGGTCGGCTACACGAACAGCTGGCAGAACTACGGGTACGTCGTACAGTGGTGGATCTTCGCCGGGATGACGCTGCTCGGCTTCGGCTACTTCGCCCGGCGGGAGGCCCAACGACGGGCCGGCGTGGTGCGCGAACGTCCCACCGAACGTCCCACCGACCGGACCGCCGATGCAACCTTGACCTGATCATCGGGGGCGAAGCTGGCACGGCCGGGGACCGCCTCGGTGCGCGTCCGCGCCGTCGCACCGGCGGCGCGGGCCGGCGGGCGGGCATCAGAACGAAACGGGCTCCTCGATGCGCAGGCCCCGGGCGCGCACCCCGTCAGCGACCCGGGCGAGCGTCGAATCGAGTGCGACCAGCGCGACAGAGAGCTGACCGAGCCGCTCCTTGAGTGACTCATCGGACCACGCGGAGACGTCAACGTCTCCCAAAGCACTGACGGCGGCCTCCAGGCGGGCCATCACCTCGTTCGTACTCATGTACGAAGACTATCTCAACCCGGTGACCGACACGCCGGAAACGCCCAGCCAGAACCGGACGTTATGGTTCTGACACTCGGGACGGCTGGGACGCGCCGACGGAGGTGTCCACCCACCGCCAGCGCGTCCGTCCGCAGACCGCTCCGCAACGCTGAGGCCAACCGGCCGGGCTCAACCGTGCTGGGGCTCAGTCCCGCCCAGCGGTGGCGACGTTGCGCAGCAACAGCGCCTCGGCCAGGCACACCCGAGCGAACTCCCCCAGGTGCAGGCTCTCGTTCGGGCCGTGCGCCCGGGCGTACGGATCTTCCACCCCGGTCACCAGGATCGCGGCCTGCGGGAACATCTCCTGGAACGTGGCGATGAACGGGATCGAACCACCGACCCCGATGTCCACCGGATCGGTGCCGTCCCAGGCGGTACGGAACGCGGAGCGAGCCGCGTCGAACATCGGGCCGGAGGCGTCGATGCGGCAGGGTTCGCCGTCGTGCTCCAGGGTGACCGACACCTGCGCACCCCACGGAGCATGCTTGCTCAGGTGCGCACGAAGCGCCGCGTACGCTCCCTTGGGGTCATCACCCGGCGCCAGCCGCAGGCTCAGCTTGGCCTTCGCGGCCGGGACCAGGGCGTTCGGCGCCTCCCCGGTGGCCGGCGCGTCGAGGCCGAGTACCGCCAGGGCCGGCTTGGTCCAGAGCCGGTCCGTGATCTGATCGGTGCCGATGAACTGCACACCCTCCGCCAGCCCCGCCTCGGCGCGGAAGCGGTCCTCCGGATAGTCCACCCCCGCGCCGCCGCGGCTGACCAGCCCGTCCACGGCCACGTTCCCGGCGTCGTCGTGCAAGGTGGCGAGCAGCCGGGCCAGCGCCGTCAGCCCGTCCGGCACCGGGCCGCCGTACATGCCGCTGTGCACGGCGTGCTCCAGCGTGCGAACCTCGACGAAGCAGTTCACGACCCCGCGCAGCGACGTGGTCAACGCCGGCACGCCAATGTCCCAGTTGGTGGAGTCGGCGATCACGATGACATCCGAGGTGAGCTCGTCCCGGTACTCGGCGAGCAGCCCGGCCAGCGAGTCGGAGCCGTACTCCTCCTCGCCCTCGATGAACAGCACGACGCCCACCGGCAGCGAGTCACCGAATGCCCGCAGCGCCGCGATGTGCGCCATGATGCCCGCCTTGTCGTCGGCGGCGCCACGGCCATAGAGGCGGCCGTCCCGCTCCACCGGCTCGAACGGGTCCGACTCCCACAGCGACCGGTCACCGACCGGCTGCACGTCGTGGTGGGCGTAGAGCAGCACGGTAGGGGCACCGGGTGGCGCCGCCTTCGTCCCAATCACGGCCGGTTGCCCACCAGACCGGGCCAGCCGCACCTCAAGGCCGCAGTCCCGCAGCAGCTCCGCGACCGCAGCCGCGGAACGCTCCACGTGGGTGTGGTCGAAGCCGTCGAACGCGATACTCGGGATCCGGACGAGGCGCTCGAGGTCCGCCCGGACGCCGGGCAGTTCCCGCTCGAGCGCGGCCCGCAGGTCAGACTCGGACATGATCGGTGTTGTCATGACCGGCATCGTATGCCGGCCTTACCGACCGGCCTCGCCGCAGGTAGTACCGGGCGCGGTCGTGGGGCAACACCGGCGCGCCGTCCACCACCAAGTCCGCCCGGCCGCAGGTGCCGTCGGCGACGAAGTGGGCCCGCTCACCCGTGTGCCAGCGGCGCAGCTCCGGCAGAATACCCGGGCCGTCCCGGGTCACCGCCCGGGTGAGCCGCAGCTGTGCTGGGGCGGTGACGAACACGGCGAGGCTCAGCTCCGGCGCCACCGCGGCACGCGCCGCGCTCACCCCCTCCAGCAGCAGGACCGGTGCCACCGGCACCGGCACCGGGCGGGGCAGGAACGACCGCCGGACCCAGCTGAACCGCCGGTACTCCCCCGCCCGCCCCGCCCGCACCGGCGCCAGCACCGACTCTTCCAGCCGGGACCAGAAGGTGAGCTGGTCAGCCCAGCCGTCGAGCAGGTCGTCGGTGTGTATCACCACCGGGCGGGCCCGGCCCGGCCCGGCGGCGAGCGCATCGGCGAGCCGTGCCGCGAACCAGCTCTTGCCCGCGCCGCTGGGTCCGTCCACCGCCACCAGCCGGGTCTTCCCCAAGCGCGCCGGCGCCGCACACACCCGCTCTGCCAGCCGGGCATACGACTCCATCACCGCTACCGCCACGGCCTGACCGTATCCGGCGGCGGAACCGCGCCACCTCGGTCCGTCGCCCGTTCGGGCGGTCGTGCCGCTGGCCGACGCCGTTCGACCGCGCGTCGCCGGGCGCGGGCGGCATGATCGGCTGGTGTCCCACAGCGTGATGAGCCCAGGCGTTGATGCCCTGTTGGAGCAGGCCCGCGCCGGAGTGCGCCGGCTGGCCCCGCACCAGGCCGTCGAGGCGATCCGCGCCGGGGCGTTGCTGATCGACACCCGCACCGAGCGGCAGCGGGCGGAGCAGGGTGAGCTGCCCGGTGCGATCGTCATCGAACGGGCGGTGCTGGAGTGGCGGCTGGACCCGGCCAGTACCTGGCGGATCCCGGAGGCCACCCGGTACGACCGGGAGGTCGTGGTGGTGTGCCGGGAAGGTTACAGCTCCAGCCTGGCGGTGGCGGGCCTACGCGCGCTGGGACTACGTCACGCCACCGACATCATCGGAGGGGTACAGGCCTGGCAGGAGGCGGGACTCCCACTCTCCGACCGCCCCGCCGACGTCCGCGACTGACACCGGGACCAACTCCCGTCAGACGGCCGGCTCCCGTCCGGCGGGTCACCGTCCGGCGGGTCACCGTCCGGCGGGTCACCGTCAGGTGGTTGCCGGTCAGGTGGTTGCCGGTCAGGTGGTTGCCGGTCAGGTGGCCGGGTCCCCGTCGGGTGCGCCCGGCGGGATGAACGGCAGGCCCGACGGCGGTCCGGTTTCGATCAGCCGCCACAGTGCGGCGGTGTCCAGGTGCTCCTCGACCAGATCCCCGAGCAGGTCCAGGGAACGTTCGCGGGCGGCGGCGAAGGAGGTGTCCGGGGCCGCCCGGAACCCGGGGCGGCCCGCCTGCCGCGCCACCTCGGTCAGGAAGCGGCGACGGAACCCGTCCGACTCGAACGCGCCATGCCAGTGGGTGCCGTACACCGCCCCGGCGACCGCGCCCTCACCGGTACCGTCGGCGTACGCGAAGAGCGGGGTGAGGTCGGGGTCGGCGGCCGAGACGTACCCGTGGTGGATCTCGTAGCCGCGGACCGGGACGCCATCCCACCCGGTGCCGGCCGACTGCCGGACCGTCTTGCCCGGGTCGAAGGTGACCTCAACCGGTAGCACCCCCAGGCCGGGTACGCTGCCCTGCCCGCTCTCCACCCGATCGTGGATGCGGCGGCCGAGCATCTGGAAACCTCCGCAGATGCCGAGCAGGGGCCGCCCGGCGGCGGCGTGGGCGAGCACGGCATCCGCGAGGCCGGTCTGGCGCAGCCAGGCCAGGTCCGCCACCGTCGCCTTGGAGCCGGGCAGCACGACTAGGTCGGCGGCGGCGAGCTCGGCGGGCTCGACGGTGAGGCGCACCCGCACACCCGGCTCGGTGGCGAGCGCCTCGACGTCGGTGGCGTTGCTGATCCGGGGCAGCCGGACCACGGCCACGTCCAGCCAGTCGCGGCCGCGGGGCGCGGCCGGACGGCCGAGTACCCGCCCGTACGCCAGCGAGTCCTCCGCGTCGAGCCAGAGGTCAAGCGACCAGGGCAGCACCCCGTAGGTGGGCCTTCCGGTGACCTGGCGCAGCATGTCCAGGCCCGGCGCCAACAGGCCCGGGTCGCCGCGGAACTTGTTGATGACGAACCCCGCGACCAACTCCTGGTCGGCTTGCTCCAGCAGGGCCACCGTGCCGAACATGGAGGCGAACACCCCGCCCCGGTCGATGTCCCCGACCACGATCGCGGGCAGGCCGGCGTGCCGCGCCAGCCCCATGTTGACGTAGTCCCCGGCCCGTAGGTTGATCTCCGCCGGGCTACCCGCCCCCTCACAGATCACCACGTCGTAGGCGGCCCGCAGGTCGGCTAGGGCCGCGTACGCGGTTTCGGCGAGGCGGGGGCGAAGCTGCCGGAACGAGCCGGCGGTGAGGGTGTCGACCGCCTCGCCGAGCAGCACCACCTGGCTGCTCCGGTCGCTGCCCGGCTTGAGCAGCACCGGGTTGAACCGCAGCTGGGGGGTGAGGCCGCAGGCCGCCGCCTGCATCGCCTGCGCCCGGCCGATCTCACCGCCGCGCCCGTCCGGGCCGACCACGACCGCCGAGTTGTTGGACATGTTCTGCGCCTTGAACGGCGCCACCCGCACGCCCTGCCGGTGCAGCCAGCGACAGATCCCGGCGGTGAGGACGCTCTTGCCGGCGTCCGAGGTGGTCCCGGTGACCAGCAGTCCGCCGCTCACCGCCGCCGCCCGCGTACGGCCCGTTGCCCGCCGCTGATCGCCCGGCGGCCCACGGCGGAGAGCAGACGCCCCACGGTCAACGGGTACGCCGTGGCGAGCCCGAGCGTGGCGAGCCCGACGGCGGCGGAGATCCGGGCCACCCGAGGAAGGTGGCTTGCGTCTGGACGGGGGCCGTCGCCGAGGAACGGGCGCACCTCGACCCGGCGGGCGTAGACGTTGCGCCCGCCGAGCCGGACCCCGAGCGCCCCGGCGACCGCCGCTTCGCACTGCCCGGCGTTGGGGCTGGGGTGGTCGTTCCGGTCCCGGCGCCAGACCCGCCAGGCCCGCTCCCGGTCCCCTTGGGCCAGCGGCGCCACGGCGACCGTCAGCAGTCCGGTCAGCCGGGATGGAACGAGGTTGAGCAGGTCATCGAGGCGGGCCGCGGGGGTGCCGAAGCGCGCGTACCGGGAGGAGCGGTGGCCAACCATCGCGTCGAGGGTGTTCGCCGCCCGGTAGCCCAGCAGCCCGGGCAGGCCGGCGACCGCGCCCCAGAGCAACGGGGCGACGACGGCGTCGGAGGTGTTCTCGGCCACCGACTCGACGGCGGCGCGGGCCAGCTCCGGCTCGTCCAGCGTTGCCGGATCCCGCCCGCAGAGGTGTCCCAGACGTTGCCGGGCCGACGGCAGGTCACCATCGGCAAGCGCCGCACCGAGCACCGCCGCCTCCCGGCGCAACGTGCGCCCGCCGAGCACAGCCCAGGTGCCGGCAGCCACGACTACGCCCCGCGCACAGGGGCGCCCTCGGGTGGCGACCGTCGCCGCGACACCGAGCGCCACCGGCACTCCCACCGCCAGCGCGGTGTAGGCCGCGCCGGCCGCCCGGTCCGGCCGGTAGATCCGCCGCTCCAGGGCGCTCGCCGCACGGCCGAACCCCGCCACCGGGTGCCAGCGACGAGGGTCGCCGACCAGCGCGTCCACCGCGTATCCCGCGACGAGCCCCGCTACCGTCGCCTGCCGCACCGGCCATCACCTCCGGCCGGTCAGCGTAGCCGAGCCCCACGTCCGGCCCGCCCGCCCGGCTCGCCGCTCCCGCCGGCCCCGGCTCGCCGCTCCCGCCGGCCACACTCGCCGCTCGCGCTGGCCACACATGATGCCGGACAGCGACCCACACCGAGGTGTGTGCCGTGCGGGGTGACGGCCCAACGGGGGCCGGCACCCCGCCCCCGTCACGCCGCTCCCTCCGGACCCTCGCGGGCCGGCACCTGCCCGAGGTGAACGGCCTCAGACGGGCACCCGCCCGCGGCCCCGGCGAGCCCGGTTACCGCTGGGTGTCGGCTCGGCGCTCTGGTTGGCCGCATCATCTGGGCTGGTCCCGTCGGTCGGCTCCGCTGGCTCACTCGGGCTCCCGGCGGGGGCAGACCGGTCGGTCGGACCAGAACCAGCGTCGTCCCGGTCCGCCTCAGCGATCGGATCGTCCAAGGGATCCACATCGGCGCCGACAGCAATCGGCTGGTCGTGGCGCACGGCCAGCTCCGACTCCCCGTCGGCCGGCCGGTCGGCGGGGACCGCCGACGTCAACTCGGTCTGCGCACCGGGCAACTGCGGCTCGGCCATGGGATCCGCCGTGGTTCCGGTTGTGTCGCCGGTCGTGGCCGCCGGTCGGTTACGCAGAAACCGACCCCGGCCACGGGACAGGTCGTGGCCGACCGCGACGGCCTCCAGTTCGTAGTGGGTCCGGTGGCTGCCGGCATCGTCGGTCCAGTCCCGGGTGTGGAGCCGCCCCGAGACGATCACCGGGTCGCCGACCATCACCGAGGCCACAACCCCCTCGGCGAGCCGACGCCAGCAGTGGACCCGGAGGCGAAGGCTGTTGCCGTCAACCCAGTGACCGCTCTCGCGGTCGAGGCGGCGCGCGGTGGAGGCCACCTTGAAGTTGGCCACCAGGGTCTGACTCTGGTTGGTGCGCCGCCACTCGGGCGCGGTCACCGCGGTGCCGATCACCGTGACGTGGGTGTCGAACATCGTCCCTCCCGGGTCAGATTGTCATCGCGAAGTGCTCGGCCTGAGCCTGTCCGGCCCCGTCGGGCACTGCCATCGCACTGGGGTGAGCTGTGGACAACGGAGCTGGGTGTGGACAACAACCTGTTCAAAGGCCCGTGTGCTAGGGGCCTCTGGCCCTGGGACAGCAGTGGAGCAAGCAGCAGAATTGACCATGTTCCGGAACGGAAGAAATTGGGTATACCTGGACCAAGAAGAACGTAACCGGATGAAGGGGTCAGTGATCATGATGACGATCACCACCGGCACCGGCCAGGCGCAGTCATGAGCGGGGTCACCAACCCGGCCACCGTCAACGAGTGCCTCCGGGTGGGGGCCGGCTTCGCGCAGGGCGACCGGGCCTGGATCGCCGACCATTTCCACATGCTCGATGCCCGGCTCGCCAGCTTCCACGCCGACGCCACCGAGCTGGAGGTGTCGGTCAAGAACCGGGAGACGAAGGGGCAGAAGGTCACCCTGGAGTGCTGGATCGCCGGCCGGCAGAGGATCGTCACCACCTCGGCGGAGGAGGACCTGCAGGCGGCACTCAACGACGTCCGGGACGACCTGCGCCGCCGCCTCAACGACGCGAAGACCCGACAGGAACCCCGGCACAACAAGCACCTGCGCGACACCACCCCGCCACCCGGGGCAGCACAGGACCCCGACGACTGACGGTCCGCACCACCACCACCACCGCCACCATCAGCTCGGACGTACCCCGGCCCTCCTCCCGCACAACGCCGGGAGGAGGGCTACCATCCGGTAGCTGGCCGGCGTACCGTCGCAGTCGTGGAACCGGACGTGCTGGGGCCGCCCTACGAGCGGCACACAATCGACCTGGGCACCGACGACGAGGGGCCGGTGGTGGCGACCCTGGTGCGCCGCCGCGCCGAGCGACCCACCAACCGTGCGGTGCTCTACGTGCACGGGTATGTCGACTACTTCTTCCAGACCCACGTCGCCGACCACTTCGCCGCCCAGGGCTGGGACTTCTACGCCCTGGACCTGCGCAAGTACGGTCGCAGCCTGCTCCCGCACCAGACGGCGAACTTCTGCCTGGACCTCGGTGACTACTTCGCGGAGTTGGACGCCGCCGCAGAGATCATCAGATCGGATGACGGGCACGACACCATGCTCGGCATGGGCCACTCCACCGGCGGCCTGATCGTCTCGCTCTGGGCGCACGCCCGGCGGGACGCCGGTGTGGTTGACGGGCTTTTCCTCAACAGCCCCTTCTTCGACCTGAACCTCCCCTGGGTGCTGCGGCGCCCCGCAGCGGCGGCCGTCGCCCGTCTGGCGCACCGGTCGCCCAAGCGCACCCTCGCCAACGGCCTCAGCACCGTGTACGGCGAGAGCCTGCACGCCAACCACCGCGGCGAGTGGAACTACAACCTCGCCTGGAAGCCACTCGGCGGTTTCCCGATCCGGGCCGGCTGGCTGGCCGCGATCCGGCGGGGCCAGCAACAGCTCCGCGCCGGGCTGAACATCCCGGCACCGATGCTCGTGGCCGCCTCGACGCGCAGCTTCAAGGGGCTGAAGTGGCGGGACGCAGCCGCCAGCGCTGACTCGGTACTGGATGTGGAGCACATGGCGCGCTGGGCGCCCCGGCTCGGCCGGCACGTCACCCTGCTCCGGGTCGACGGTGGGCTGCACGACCTCACGCTCTCCGCGCCCACCGTCCGCGACAGAGTCCTGACGGAGGTCGGACGATGGGCCGACGGGTTCCTCGGCACCGGGAGTATCGACAGCGGACAACGCCCGCCAGCGCAGGCGGCACCACCGACGACCCGCCAGGCCGCCGAGGCGAGGTCGACGGCACCGCCGGCCTGATTGCCGCCGGACATGGTCACCACCACCCGCTCCCCCGCCAACCGAGCCCGCGGCGGTACCCTTCTCGGGCACCATTCCGCGGCACGCGCCCGTAGCTCAGCGGATAGAGCAGGGGACTTCTAATCCCAAGGCCGCAGGTTCGAATCCTGCCGGGCGCACCATCACACAGCGGGCTTGACCTGCTGCTTCTTGCCCTTTTTGCGATCTTTCTTGGCGACACCTTTCGATGCCTCACCCCCGTGTGAGCCCGAGGTGAGCCCGGGAGTGCGCTTGGCGCCCCGACCGGAGATCAGGCGGGCAGTAGCTTCGGCTGCCTCCATGGCCAGCTCGGGCAGGACAGCCGTGTACGTGTCCGCCGTGAGCGCGTACGAGGAGTGTCCGAGCATCTCCTGTACCACCTTCATCTCGGCTCCGGCCTTGAGCGCTATCGTGGCCGCGCCGTGGCGGAGGTCGTGCAGGCGGATCGGCGGGAGGCCCAAGCGCTTAACGAGCCGGTCGAAGTAGTCCGACAGCCACGTCGGCTCTACCCACTCTCCGTTGGGCCGCGTGAAGAGACGGCCACTGTTCAGCCACGCCGCCCCGGCCTCCTCGCGTGCCTGACGCTGCCGCTTGTTGTGGCGCTTGATCACCTTCACGGTTCCGCCGTCGAGCGCCACCAGGCGGTTGCCCGCGTCGCTCTTGGGTGCGTTCTCTTCGATCTCGCCGTTGATGTCAACAAGCTGCGTGGCGACGGTCAGCGCCTGGCCCTTGAGGTCCACGTCTTCCGGCCGCAGTCCGCACGCCTCACCGCGCCGCAGGCCACGAAGTGCGATGAGGTGAAACAGCGCGTACAGCTCGTCATCCGCGATGCCGTCGAGGAAGGCGCTCGTCTGCTCAGTTGTCCACACCATGACTGGCGACGGCCTTTCGCCGGTAGCCCGCCACTGCGCGACTCGTTCGTCAGTCCACACGAGTCCCTTGGGGCGGTTTACGGGATCGAGTTCGACATGGGCCGCCGGGTTGAAGGTAATCAGCTCTTGCGTGATCGCATCGTTCAGAGCAGCCCGCAGCGTCGCTCTGATGTGTCGCCGAGTCGTCGGACCAACCGGGCGGCGAAAGGGCGGCATTTCAGCGATGGCGGCACGCGCGGCACGGCGACGCTCACGACCCCGAAGCGCCTTGAGTTCTTCGATAGCGGCACGTCGAAGCGCGTTGGCTTCCTCGATCTCAATGTTGCGTTCAACGATGGCGTTGAACATCTCCGACAGGTGCGACACGCGAAGCCGGTCCAGACGAATTTCCCCGATACGCGGCTTAAGGTGCAGGCGGATGTCTCGCCCGTATCGGTTGACCGTGCTCGCGCGGATCTTGCGACCGGCAAGCCAGGTGTCGAGGAATTCCCCGACCATGATGCGCGCCGTCAAGGACTGGCCGCTACGGAACTTCCGACGCGTCTCCTCTAGATCCGGCAGCGGCTCTCTGTTGGAGGCCACGCGCTCCAACAGATCGCCCGTGCGCCGCTGGCCGTCCTCATCATCGACGTCAGGCAGGGCCAGCAGCGCGCGGACCGCATCCAGATCCGCCTGAGCTTGGGTGGCCGACGTGTAGCCGGACCGGCGGAAGGTGCGACGTTCGCCCTCGACATTCGGCGGAAGCTCTTGACGAACACCCCAGGTGCCGTGACGCCGCTGATTGAGCTTCGGGCAGGATTGGCCGTACTGCTTGCCAGTCTCCGGATCGCGGCAAGCGCAGCGACGGAACACTGATCCTCTCAGCGGCCCGGTCGTCCAGGTCGCCGGCTCCGTCCGCTGAGAGGTGAGGGGATCGGCGGTGAGAATGGTCAACCGGACCCGGCCGCGTAGCCGCGCGTCGACCCGCACCCCGTGCACACCCCAGGCGTGCGCCATCGCCTCCGCCGCGTTCACGAACGGCTCCGGAACCTGCCCCGGGTGCAGCAGGATCACCGCCGTTGCCCCGAACGAGCGGGGGCGGATGCGCCACAGCAGCGGCAGGACCGGCATGATCGGCTGGCCCTTCACCAGCAGTGGCCCGAGTTGCCCGGTGGTCGGCCGGTCGGTGCCGGTCAATCCCGCGTTGAGGCACAGGTGCCGCCAGGAGTACCGCATCCGTATCCGCAGCACCGGGAACCCGAACAGGTACCAGTGCACCCGAGGTGCCAGCCGGCGGAGCAATCGCGCCGCCACGGCCAGGGCCACGACGACGGCCACCAGGACCACGACGGCGGTGACGATGGTCGGTAGCCACGACTGAAGCCGATCGAGGGTGACCCCCGGAAACCTCGGCACGAAGCCAGGAAACCCGGGGGTCAGCGACGGCGACGGCGCAGGCGTCGGCGGCAGGGCCGATGCCGGCAGCATCACTCCAACGGCGGTCATGAGCCGGTGGCCTTTCCGCCGCGCTCCCGACCGGCAGGACCCGGCACCGCAGCCGACGCCGATCCGCCGCTGTTGCCGGGCCGCTTCGGGTAGATCGACGCCGCCTTGTAGGACAGGCCGTGCCGACCCTCGATCTCCCACAGCGACACGTCCAACTCGGTCACCCCGACCGGACTGCCCTCCGTCACACCCTCCGGCTGGGCCGAGGTCTGCACATCGATCACCGACGCCTTCCGCGTGCCCGCACGGCGTACCGCGATGCCGGTCACCCACAGGTGGTTACCGTCACGGTCCTTGCGCTGCTCGCCGTCGAGATCGGTCTTGGGCTCCGGTGCAGCCACGCACAGCAGGCCGACCAGACGAGAAAGATCAACAGGAATGCTGCTCACAACAAACTCCAAAGGTTGGATGAGGTAGTGCTCTACAGGTGGTGCTCACAGGTGGTGCGGTAGTCGGGACGGGGACAGCACGCAGCCCGACAGCCGGGGCGGACCGCGACTCCGCACCAACGGCAAGAGGCGCGACCGCAAAGGCTCGGCAACGGCGCAGCAGGTGTGACACGGCAAGGCAAGCCTCCACAAGGGACAGACGACGGTGACAGCGCCGCCCAGAGCCAGAACGACGAGCAGAAGGGACCGAGCCGGGGGCGAGGCGATCGAGCCGGCGACCCAGAGGCCGGGCGGACAGACCCAGCGCGACGCGCTTCGGGCGAGCGAACGCCGGGACGACTCACAGCCGGACGGCCACGAGCGGACGGCAGTACGGGGACCGGCGTAGACCCCGCGCACCGGGCGACCGGCGATCACGTCCAGGACGCCAGGGGTGAGGCGAGCCCGGTCAACACCCCGGAGGGGCGGGCGGGGATGCGTACGAGTTTCCCTACTTGGTCAAGAAGCGGGATCGGCATGGCCGATCCCGCGACAGACGAGAGGGAGAGGGGAAAGGAGCGGTGGGCGGGGTCGGGGGCTGCGGCCTGGCGGCCGGTCCCCCGCCCCGCCCCAGAGAGAAACAGGACGCACACGGCACCCGAGGGGAGACCAGCAGCCAGCAACCAGGCGTCAGACCCTCACGCCGGACCCCGACCACGGGACACACGCCACCCCGGATACCGACCGCAGTGCACGGCGGCACGAGCAGACCCCGACCGCACCTGGCGGTGAGTTGGCCGCAGGCCCGGACCACGATCGCCGCCAGGACGCCAGCCGACACGTCCGAGCCGTGACCGATTCTCACTGTTACGGCTAACATCGGCCGGAACCGCAGGCCACAGCACCGAAAGCGCCGACGACACCCGCCCGGTCCAGCCATGGCCGGGCTTTGAGGTGCTGCCGCGCCGGCAAGCCGGCTTGCCCCCGAATAACCGAGGCTGAGCAGCGCGAACACGACGCAAGCAGGATTGACGGCACCGCCCGTCATGCACGGCCCGGCTCCTCCGGCCTTCACCTCCCTCCCGGTAACGCCGCGCCGCGTGCACGGATCCTTCTACCTGTTGAAGGGGACCGCCAGGAGCCCGAATATTCCAAGATCGACAACTTTGTGCTTGCTACTCGAAGATTTTTTCTGGCCCGCGCGTACGCTCAAAAGAGATCAAGGTCAGGCCGGCGGGGGGTCGGTCGGGCTGTCGGTTGTGGAGTCGAGCGACGACGAGTGCTCGCAGCGGGGGCCGCACAACATCGTGGCACCCCGACGTGATCTCTCGTACGCTTGTGCGACTCCCGGCGGTGTCCGCAGCACGCCGGGGCTACACCAGGGGTCAGCGTCGACCCGGCTCACCGCCGCCGACAGGCGGCCCGGCGTGTCCCACCCAGCCCGAGGCGACGTTGGGAGGACACGAACCCGTGCCCGAACACCGAGTGCCCACAAGGCACCCCCACGGCATCCCCCTGCCCGGCCAACTCACCTTCTCCACCCCACCCGGCGTCGCCGCCCCTGGACTCCTCACCCGCGCCGCCCGACTCTCCGCCCCCGGCGAAACCTCCGCCGAACGCGCCGCGAACGCCCAACACGAGCTGTTCTACGCCTTCCTCGACCGGATGCAAGCCACCGTGACCACCGCGGCCGAAACACGCTGGCGGCTGGACATCGACCGGCCCAACGTCTACTCCCGGCTCCTCGGCGGCGCGTACGACCACGCCAGCGGACGCACCGAGCACCGCCGCAAACAACTCACCCGCCGCCACGACGAAACCGCCGCCGAGCACCAAGCCCGCATCACACGCCTTCGCGAGGAGCAACCCCGAGAGGTGCCCGTGGGCGACGACCAGGAGATCAGCGTTCACCACGCCAGGCACCACAACGGACCCGACTCCCGAGGCATGGATGCCGTCATCGCCCGCCTACAAGAGTTCGTCGCGCAGTCCGCCCAGATGCGACCCGCCGATCGCATCGACCCCGCCAGCGCCGAACTCCTTCGACGTACCTACCTCGACGGCGAACCCCTCGGCCAGGTCGCCGCAGAGCTGAATCTGTCCCAGAGCAACGCATCCAAGCGCCGCGCCACCGCCGTACGGCAACTCCGCCAGCTCATCGCCCGCCAGATCCCGCAGCAGCGACCGCCCAGCTAGGCACAGGTCCGGCCGTCCCGTCAGACGCTCACCGCGACCACGAGGCGGCCCGACAGCTCTCAGGCGACCGGCGCCACCGGCCGCGCGTACTTGTCCCCACCCCACCCATAGCGCGCCGCCTCCGCCACCACACGAGTCACCGCCTCTTGGATCAACTCCCGAGACTCCGTGTCGTCCTCGACCCGCCAGCCGTAGCGAGACGTCGCGTCCAGGAACACCACGATCGCATTCACGACCGGACTGACCCGAAACACCAGCGACCACGACGGCCCATGCACCCGCAGCGCCACCCCACCGCCACCGGACACGACCCGCAGCACACCCGGCCCACCCCGCTCCACGACAGCGGCAGCATCGACTAAGGGTTGCCGCATCGCCGGATCATCGCCCAACCTCGCCGGCAACACCTGTTGCGTGAGCACGTCCGCCCCCACGTGCCACGGATCGATCATCGGCTGATCCGCAAAAGCGTCCGCCACCTGATCAGCCAGCACCCGACGACGCCGCGCCGCCTCCGACAACCCCCGAGGCTCCGCCGCACGCTCGCCCAGCGGCAGGGCCGGATCACCCACCGGCAGCACCATCACCGGCGCATCCACACCCGCTGCCTGAGCACGCCACACCTGATCGTGGACCAACTCGGACCGAAGATTAAACAGATCATCAGCCCACGACGCCCAGGCCGCCCGCGTTCGCGGCTTGAGCATCATCCACGGCGCGGAACGCAAGCGCCGACGCGTCGACCGCCGAGCGCACACGCTGCGGCGACCAGCAGGCGAATTGCGGTACATAAAACACAGCTTGGCACAGCGCAGTAGCGCTAGCGACAGTTGGCCTCGTGTCAGTTGGGCTATTGCCAGTAGCTGCCAGAGGACCGACATCCACGATCCGGCTACAGCCCTCGATCCGCCGACCGCACACGGTAGGTTCATCACGTGCTTCCGATGACCTTGCAAGAGATCACGGCCGTTGTCGGCGGAACCGTCCACGACGCCCCCCACGGCGTCACGGTGACCGCCCCAGTCGTGTTCGACAGCCGGCGCGTAGAGACCGGCGGCATGTACGTGGCGCTGCCCGGTGAACGCGTCGACGGGCACGACTTTGCCGCTCAGGCGATCGAGGCCGGCGCGGCGGCGGTACTGGCGTCACGGCCGGTCGGCGTGCCAGCAGTGGTCGTCGAGGACGTACCCACCGCCTACGGCCGCCTTGCCCGCGCGGTCGTTGACCGACTGCCGCAGACCACGGTGATCGGTGTGACCGGCTCGGTCGGCAAGACCTCGACCAAGGACATCCTCGCGCAGGTGCTGCCGACGTGGGGTGCCACGGTGGCCAACCGGGCGTCGAACAACAACGAGCTTGGGTTGCCTTACACGGTCACCCGCGCCACCGCCGACACCCGCTATCTGGTGTTGGAGATGGGCGCACGCGGCATCGGGCACGTGGCCTACCTGACCCGCATCGCCCCGCCCACCGTCAGCGTCGTGACCCGCGTCGGGCACGCGCACCTTGGCGAGTTCGGATCGGTGGAGAACATCGCTCTAGCCAAGGGCGAGATCGTGGAAGCGCTGCCCGACGCCCGCGACGGTGGGTTGGCGGTGCTCAACGGTGACGATCTTCTCGTCGCGTCCATGGCCAGCCGCACCAGCGCCCGAGTGCTCACCTACGGCATCGACGACCCGGCGGACGTACGCGCCGAAGACGTGACCGTGGACGAGCTGGGCCGCGCCGGGTTCCGGCTGGCGCACGACGGCCAGGCCGCCGAGGTGCGGTTGCGTCTCTACGGGCTGCACCAGGCATCCAACGCGCTGGCCGCCGCCACCGTCGCCCTCGGGTTGGGTCACCCGATCGAGGCGGTAGCCGAGGCGGTGTCACAGGCCGAGGCAGTGTCGCCGGGACGGATGCAGGTCAGCACCCGCGCCGACGGGGTGACCGTCATCAACGACGCCTACAACGCCGCGCCCGACGCGATGCGGGCCGCGCTGCGCGCCTTGCAGGCGATGGCCGGAGACGGCCGGCGGGCGGTCGCGGTGCTCGGGGAGATGGCCGAGCTGGGCGAGCACGCCGCCCAGGTACACCGCGAGATCGGGCAGCAGGTGGCCGAAGTCGGGGCCGGGTGGCTCGTAGCCATCGGCGGAGCCGCCGCCGGGCAATACGCGGACGCCGCCGCCGGCACCGGCACGACGGTGGACCGGGCGGCGAACGTAGCCGAGGCGTGGGAGCTGCTGCGCGACGGGTTGCGGCCGGGCGACGTGGTGTTGGTCAAGGCAGCCAACAGCGCCGGGCTCCTCGCGCTCGCGGACAAGCTAATCGAGGAACCCGGCGCTGTCACCGCCCAGGCGTAGAGGTCACGCAGACAACGCGACCTCGGACCGGCTGCTCAGGGCGTCGAGGATCGCCGCGCCGTAACCGGTGACGTCACCGGTGCCCATCGTCAGCACCACGTCACCGCGGCCGGCCATCCGGCCGACGATCCGGGCGGCGTGGTCGGGGCCAAGCGGCAGGCAGTAGTCGCCGTCACGCAGCCGCCCCAGGATGGCCGTGCCGTCCGCGACCGGTCGACCCGCCGGCACGGTGCCGTGCACATCGAGCAGCAGCACGTAGTCGGCCTTGTCCGCCAAGACCCCACCGATCCGGTTGCCGAAGGCCAAGACCCGGGCGTGTCCGGACGGCTGGAACACCACGAACACCCGACCCCGCGCCAGGGTGCGCGCGGCGTCCAGGTCGGCGGCGATCTCGTTCGGGTGATCGGCGTACGAGTCGATCACCGTCACCCCGGAGCGGGTGTCGATGTGCTCGAACCGGCGGCGTACCCCGGGGAAGGTGCACGCCGCGCCGGCCACGTCGGCGGGGTCGAGCCCGAGCGCCACCGCGCACGCCACGGCCGCCACCGCGTTACCCAGGTGATGCGTGGCCGGTCGCGGCAGGGTCACCCCGACCTCGACGCCGTTGGGCATCCGCACCGACCCCGACGTGCTCCACCCCTCGGCGTGCACGTCCAGCAGCCGCACGTCCGCCGCCCGGTCGCGGCCGTAGCGCAGCACCGTCAGATCGGGTCGCTCGGCGGCGATGACGTCGGCAGCCACGGTCGCGCCCACGCAGTCGGCGTTGACGATCAGGAACCCGTGCGGTGCGATCCGCGCGCCGAACGCGACGTAGGCGCGTAGCACGTCGGCGTGGTCGGTGAAGTTCTCCGGGTGGTCGTCGGTCACGTTGGTGATGACCGCGATCGACGGGGCCAGGAAGTGAAACGACCGGTCCGACTCGTCCGCCTCAACCACCAGCAGCCGGGACGCGCCGAGGTGGGCGCCCGAGCTTGGCCCGTTCAGGTCGGCCCCGATGAGGTACGTCGGGTCCTGCCCGAGGGTGCGCAGGATGTGCGCGAGCATGCCGGCCGTCGTGGACTTGCCGTGCGACCCGGACACCGCCACCAGCCGCCGCCCGGCGGCCAACTTGTCCAGAACCTGCGCCCGGTGCACCACCGGGATGCCGGCGGAACGCGCCGCGTCGACCTCCGGCGCGTTCCGCGCAACGGTCGTGTAGACGACGCACGACGCGCCCTCGATGTGCGCCGCGTCGTGGCCCACCTGCACCCGGACGCCGGCCGTACGCAGCGCCGCGAGAGCCGCCGAGTCGTGCAGGTCGCTGCCGGTGACCTGGTGGCCCAGCTCGGCCAGCAGCCGCGCCAGGCCGGACATCGCGCAGCCGCCGACGCCCACGAAGTGCGGGCGGGACAGGTCCACCGGGCCGGAGTACGCCTCGATGGTCGGGTTACCAGTGATCGTGTCGGTCATGGTGCCGTGTCTCCTTCAATAGAGCTGACAGGTTGGTGCCATGAGCTGACGTGCTGGAGAAGATCGCTCCTTTCACTCGTGCGATTCCTTGCGCGCGTTCAAGCTGGCCCCGGGTCACCAACTCGGCTGCGCGAGTCCAATCGATTTCTGTCGGCCACTCCACCGCTCCCGCCGGTAACGTCGGCGCAGCAGGAACTGGGGCGGACACAGCGGCCGGCCCTGCCGATCCCGGGAGTGTGCGCTTCCGCTTGCGGGAGGTGCGACACGACGGACAGGCACACGGCCGACCACCGGGAAACCGACGCGACCGATGCGGTCGGTGCCGAGGCCGGATCAGGTCCGCGTCGTCGTCATCCATGGACAGCTCCGTCCTCGCCGACGAGAACAGCCAGCGAGCCTCCGAGCGACTGCGACGAGTCCGCCAGGTCGAGCAGCCGTCGCAGATCACGGCACACGCACACCGGCGGTGACGCTGCAAGGCGCTGCCGAACAAGTTCCGCCACCATCTGTTCGCGCAGACGACGTGCCAGCGCGTCAGTACGCGCCCACTCCGCCACCAGCAGCCCACCCGCGCCCAACGCGATGTCGCGGGCAAGCCAGAACTCCCGTGGGGCCACCTGCCGCGCCGTCTCCACGTTGGCGACCGTGCTCCGCGACCACTGCACCATCCGCGCGAGCCGCACCTGAGTGACACCAACAGCCTTACGGGTCAACGCCAACCGAGCCCCCAACGACCGGCGCGCATCCGCGACATCGTCATGCGTCAAGAACCCAGTTACCGGATCGGCCACCAAGCGCGGCGTAGTAGCGTGTGACGGCGTGACGGCAGCCATCGCTACCGCGCCCGTCGCTCAGCGAGCGAGTACACCCGCGCCCCGCCGGCCGCTACAGCGGCACCGGCCACGGCCGCCGCACCGCCGGTCGGAACATCGCTTGAGACATCGATCAGCACCCGCAGCGGACCGGCCACCAGCGTGATGCAGCCGGGTAGCCCCTCTTGGCCCGCCACCGAAGCCCCGGCCACGCTGACGCTGACCCGCACTGCCACCGCACCGGTAGAAGCCACCGCGAGCCCGCCGGCCGCCGTTCTTGGGCCGGTGTCCACCGCTGACGAACTGACGGGGTAGAAGCCGGCTGACGCCGCGTCAAGCGGCCCTGCGGTTGGAGCCGGCGCCACCATGCTCCGGTCAGGATCCTTGGCGTGCCCCTGAATGATGAAGAAGCCAAGCTCAACATCGGTGGCCTTGCCCAACACCGCACGCAGCGCCAAGCGGTAGTGCGCCGACGGCCACCGGGTATCGCCACGCTCAAGAACGCCGATGTAGCGACTAGCGATAGCGGTCCGTCGGCCCGTGTGCTCGTACAACCACGCATTGACAGACTCGGCCAGTTCCTGTCGCGACATCGGCCGGCCCGATCCAGAGGGCGACCGCGACGCCAGCCGCGCCACCCGCAGCAGATCATTCGGTCCCGGCTGATACACCACGTTGAAAGTCCGTCCGTAATCGGTTCTTGTCCCGGTGCACAGGTCAAGCGATCGGTTCGCGCACTCCGCAGCAGTGCGCGAACGTCACGCTTCCGCTTGCCGTACGGGAGCCTGTCGGCGTGTGGGCCGCTTCTCGGCTTCCACTGAGGAACGACCGCCCTGCGTACCTGTAGCGAACCGCAAACCACGGGCGGTAGGTGCGCTGTCACGCACGTCATGGCGGTGAACGTGGTGAAAGATCGACTTCTAGCGGGGGTGCAACGTGCCGCAGGTGCGATCCGGCAACGCCAAGCTCGCATCCGTCATCACCGAGGCCGGCATGTCGCACGCCGAGGTGGCCCGCGCCTTCCTCCGCGTCGCGCAGGAGTGCAACGCCCAAGAGTTCGCAGGCGTTGGCCGCTCCCACGTCTCACACTGGGTAGCGGGCTCCAAGCCCTCTGGGCGGGCACCCATGCTGCTGTGTGAGGCGCTGTCTCGGAAGCTTGGCCGGGTGGTCACCCTTGATGAGATCGGGTTGCCGAGTCCGCCGCTGTCCTCCAAGGACATGCTCGGATGGCGAGTCGATACGCTGGCGGCGCTAACTGAGATCGGGAGAGTCGACGTGGACGCTGAACGCAGACGCGTTCTCAGCACTGCCGCTTACTCGCTCGCCGCGCTGGCGCTGCCCTCTGAACGCTGGTGGCCGCGAATGGCCGAACGTGGCCGGGCACGTGGCGCAGCCGGCGGAATGACCGTCAGCCGGGGCGACGTCGAGGCAGTGCACGACATGATGTCTCTCTTTTCCCGCGTCGATCAACGGCGGGGCGGTGGACATGCACGCTCGGCAGTCGTCCAATATCTCACGTCCGATGTGACGAGCTATCTGTGCGGACGCTACTCGGACGACTCTCTGAGGCGGGACATGTTCACCGCTGCAAGCGAGCTTTCCTACCTCGCCGGCTGGATGGCGTTCGACAACGGCGAACACAACGTGGCTCAGCACTACTTCAACGTCGCAGTCAAGCTGGCGGCGGAAGCCGACAATCCGGCGATGGCAGGCCATGTGCTACGCGCGATGGCGCACCAGGCCATCGACCTCGGACACCAGAAACGCGCTCTCAACCTCGCCTCGGCTTCAGTAGACGGCGAACGGTACGAAGCTGCATCTCCACGAGAGCGTGCCTTGCTCGGGGTCGTATATGCACGCGCGTTGGCTGTCAACGGCGAAGGGCAGAGCGCGGCTCGTGCACTTCTTCGGGCCGAAGCTGACCTAGCTGCCGCCACCAGCGGAGATGACGAGCCCGGCCGAGTCTTCTTCTTCGGGGAAGCGAGCTTGGCGCATGAGACAGCCTGCGCGCTGCGCGACACCGGCGATGCGGCCGGAGCGACAGCTCAGTTTCTCCGCAGCGTGAAAACCCGCAAGGCGTCAGCCTTCACTCGAACCCATGCCGTGACGCTCGGATACTTGGGAGCCGTTCAAGCCAAACAGGGCGAGATTGAAGAAGCCTGCACGACATGGTCGCGTGCGCTCGATGCCATGGAAGGCGTCCGGTCCGGCCGCACACGCCAGGTCGCCGCCGAGATGCGTGCCATCCTCTCTCCGTACAGACGCCGGAGCGTCCGAAGAGTCCAAGACGTGGACACCCGCGCCAAGAACTATCTTTCAACTTTCGCCTAAACGGTCAGCAGCAGAAGGAGAGGCGGGAATGGCAGCCGAGAATTTCACCGTGGAGCCCATTGCGTGGGTTGTAGGCGGAAGATCCGAGCCCACGGATGACTATTGGGGCGCAAGCCGGGCCGTTATCCGAATCGATGAAAATCGGTTCACCCCGGCATCCGCGAAGGGGTTAGAGGAGTTTTCTCACCTTGAGATCGTGTTTCGGTTCCATCTCACTGACCCAACCGATCTAAACCTCGGAGCACGCCGGCCCAGGGACAACCCGGAGTGGCCCGAGGTGGGAATCTTCGGCCACCGCAACATGCGTCGCATCAACTGGTTGGGTGTGTCTCGATGCCGCCTCGTCAAGGTTGACGGCCTTGACCTGCACGTTGAAGAGTTGGACGCTGTGGACGGCACGCCCGTGTTGGACATCAAGCCCTGGTTCTCAGAGTTTGGCCCGCGCGGCGATGTCAGACAGCCATCCTGGTCGACCCAGATGCTCGGGCTGTACTTCGCGGACCCCGGAGCGGCCCAGGCAGAGCAGCCGCCGAAGTGAGCCCGCCGTGAGCCCGGACGTCTGCGGACAAGCCAATATAGAGACTCACCAGGAAGCAGCCGTAGGGGTGTCTACCTGCACAGATAGACACCCCTACGGACTCACGATAACGCCGGAACACTAGCGGGATTCAACTTCTAATCCCAAGGCCGCAGGTTCGAATCCTGCCGGGCGCACAGGCACTTCCTTTCAGCCGAACCGGCCGCCTGGGGCTATCCGTGGTGCGGCTATTCGTGGTTGAAGATCGCCTCTCCCACCCAGCAAGTGGGCGCAGGCCGTACCGCCGCTGCCGGTCGAGGCCGGCCAGCTATCGGCGAAGCCAGGTAGCACGGTCGGGCGAAGCGGCACCTTCGCCGGAAGAGGAAGTCCCACCTCAGGGCCTCGTTGAGCTTGGGGTCCGCGGCCGTTCCCACCGACCAACCCTGTCGGTCGAAGGGAACTCCGGCACCCCTGACCAGCCCATCCGCGAACTGCGTAGATTCCCCGTTGGCGGACATCGACCGGCTGCTGGCCGGATGAGGTCCGCCGCCTACCTGGACTACCGGGGGCGTGAAACGGATCCGCCGAGGCGTAGCTCGGGCACTCCTTCGACTGGGCGCCCGATGGCGCATTCAGCTTGGCCTTTCTGATGTTTACCGGCCCGGTGGCCAAATGCGGCCAACTGTGCGGCAAAGGGGGCGCGAAGTCGAGCCCTCCTCCGGAGCTGGCCGGGAAGTTCTTTCCACCTCGTCACCGGAGCACGCCGATTATGACAGCGGCAACAACGATCGTCACCACCAGCACTGCCGTCAGCTTCTGCCGGGTGGTGAGTGGGCTCGGGTCTGGGGGGCGACTCGCTCGTACCCAGTGGCCGTCGGGCAGTGGGGGCGTCCCGGACGGGTCGCGGTTGGGGTGCAGCTCAGACGGTCTTCGGTCGTCGGTCATCACAGCCTCCGCAGCCCAGCAAGCACAGCTCGAAGCACGTCCTCGTGGACGTGAAAGACGCGCGCTCTTCCCACCGCACGCCCACCATCCCCCATGCTCAGCAAACGCGGGAACCCGACTTCAGACACGGCCCGACCCTTTCGCTGCGGCAAATCTTGGCTCACTACTGTCGGCACAACGACACTCCCATATCTGAATGGACATTGGTAACGTCGCCCTCGCCTGAACTCCTTAAGCGAAGGGCGACCCCGACGGCGCCTCCGGCGGACTCAGATGCCCCACCGACTAAGGATCTAACTCCAGGTTGCACGCCACAGCCTTGGGATTACCAGGCGTGTGGGTCCGCTGGGCCGCGGTGGGCTAACGCCAGTCCGGCAGGTAGCGAGATGGGTAGTCGATCACTAAATTGAGGAGTGCTGAATGACCGATGTGCCAGGGCCAATCGCCGACTTCATCGTGAGCGAGATTCGCCGGGCCAGGGGCGCGGCGGGCTTGACGCAGGAGGCCTTCGGGCGGGCCGCGGGATACACCGCCTCACACGTCAGCTCCGTGGAGAACGGCAGCCGCGCGCTCACCATCGACTTCATCCGGGGGACCGACCGTGCGCTCAGGACCGGCGGGCTGTTCGAGCGGCTGGCCTCCAAGCTGGGTACCCCGTCCTGGTTCCTGCCGTGGCTGGACGCGGAGCGCACCGCTACCCAACTTCGCTACTTCGAGCCGATCCTGATTCCCGGTTTGCTCCAGACGGAACACTATGCCCGGACGGTCCTGCGCACCGACGACAGCCTCAGCGACGGTGAGGTTGAGCAGTTGACCGCCGCGCGGATGGAGCGACAGAAGATCCTGACCAACGATCACCCGCCGCAGCTCGTTGCGGTGCTGGACGAGGGTGCCCTGCGGCGCACCGGCGACAGCTTCAGCGGGATCATGGCACAGCAAATCGCCCATTTGATCTCCATGACCGAGCTGCCGCACGTACACGTGCTGATCGTCCCCGCCACCAGTGGAATCCACATCGGGCTGTCGGGGCCGTTCGCGCTGGCCCGATCGGCTGAGGGGCGGTGGATCGGCCACTTGGAAAATCAGCTGGGCGGCGAGGTGGTCGACAAAGACGATGGAGTGGCTAAGCTGCACATGATGTGGGAGAGCATTCGCAACGAGGCTCTGCCGCGCAACCCGTCCGTCGACCTGTTGAAGGAAGTAGAGACCTACCATGGACCTCAATAGCGCCCGGTGGAAGAAGTCTACCCGTAGCGGGGCGAGCGGCGGCAACTGCGTCGAGGTCGCCGACAATCTGCCGGGAGTCGTCGGCGTCCGGGATTCCAAGGACCCGAGCGGCCCGGCGTTGGTGTTCGGACCCACGGCGTGGCGGGCTTTTGTCGCGCAGCTCCCCGAGCAGCCCTGACCCCACCTCACCCAGGACAGACCCCCAACGCGAAGAGAATCCCCAGTCCAGGTCCCGCCGGGCTGGGGATTCTCGGTGGTGATGGGCGGCTGGCCGGAAAGCGCGGCCCGAGTAATTGTGTCCGCATTCGTAAGAATGCGGAGTCGTTTCAGCAATTTCCAGCTGGTCCACAGGCCCTGCACAGTCAGCACCTGAGATCAGCGGCCACAGTAGTGGCATGACTTCTCCTCGACACGGTTCCGGTCGACCCACCCGCCGCGTCTTCCTGCTCGGTGGGCTCGCCGCCGCCCTCGGGGTATCGGCGTGTGGCCGGACGACGGTCACCGGGGTCAACGACCCCTCGACGTCAGCCACCCCCATCGACGCACCGACCACCCCGGCGTCGACCGAGCTGACGGGCAGCTACTCGATCGCCGACAGCGCCACCGGGACCCAGATCGACGTGACGGTCACCGGGGACAGTCGAATCATCCGCGCCAACGGACTGCCGAACCACCCGAGGGGCAGCTTCCCGAACGCGGGCAACCCCCACACCGTCTCGGCCCAGGCGTACGAGTTCCAGCTGCCGCGCAACGGCACCCAGGCCAGCCGCGCCACCCCACTCGTCCTGCCGCAACCCTTCGGCATCGCGATCAACGGGGTTCCCTTCGACCCACTCGCCGCCGAGTGGTACCGACGGGACCCGGCCTCCGGCTGGACAGTCGAGGCGATCAGCCCCAAGACCAATCTCGGTTTGGATGACAACAACGCGCATGTCCAGCCGACCGGGGCATACCACTACCACGGGCTACCCACGGCAGTAGCCGGCCAGCGGGACGCGAGCCGCCACTCCCCACTCCTCGGCTGGGCTGGCGACGGCTTCCCCATCTACACGGGACTCGGTTACGCCGACGCGATGGACCCGACCTCCGGCAGCACTGAGTTGACCTCCTCGTACCGGCTCCGCTCCGGCGTCCGGCCGGACGGCCCGGGCGGAGCGTACGACGGCACCTACACCGAGGACTTCGAGTTCGTCGAGGGTCACGGCCTGCTCGACTTGGCCAACGGTCGGCACGGGGTCACGCCCGAGTATCCCGACGGCACCTACTACTACGTCCTCACCGACACGTTCCCGTTCATCCCACGACAGTTCGTCGGCACCCTCGCGGAGAGCTTCCGCCACTCCGGACGCGGGGGCAGGCCCTAGTTAAGCCGCCGGCCGCGACCATTGCCTACCGGCCGTCGATGCTGGCCCCCTCCGCTACCCGCGTAGCCTAGAGCCGTTGTCATATCGGGGCTCGACAATCATCCCGTCCCGTACGACCGCCGAGGGAGATCTGCATGCGTAAGCTCGTGCTCTACACACTGATGTCAATGGACGGGGTGGTGGAGGCACCCGACCGCTACATTTTCGACTTCGACGAGGTGATGTACGCCAACCTCGCCCGCACGATCAAGGCCCAGGACACCGTGCTGCTCGGCCGACGGACCTACGACGAGTGGGCGCCGTACTGGCCGACGGCGGAGGAACAGCCCTTCGCCGACTTCATCAACGAGGTGCCGAAGTTCCTGATCAGCTCGACGGCTCCGACCGTACCGTGGACCAACACCACGGCCGTCTCGAGCCCGGTCGCCGATCTCGCTCGCCGGCTCAAGGAGCGTCCGGGTGGCGACATCGGCGTCCACGGCAGCGTTCGCCTCGCCCAGTCCCTCCTGGCGGAGAATCTGGTTGACGAGCTCCGACTCGTGATCGCCCCGGCGGTGCTGGGCTCCGGGCGACGACTACTCGGCGAGGGTGACGAGCAGCTACGGCAGTGGAAGCTGCTACGGCTGGAGGGAACCCCCTCCGGCGCCGTGCTCGCCGACTACGAGCTCGACCGAACCCGCTGACGCCCCCCTTCCACCGCCCAGGCCGTACTTGGTCACCTGTTCGCCGCGGCCACGGAGGCGGGCGGGTGACCGCGTCCGCTCCGAAGCAATCCAGACCCGTGGGCGGCTCAGGAGCGATCCAGGGTGCCCGCCTCGGCGGGGGTTGGCGCGCTGCCGCCCAGGTGCGCCGGGAGCCACCAGGTGTCGTCGGGGCCGGCGGGGCGCTCCGGGTACTCCCGTTGGTTCCGGTCGACCAGGGCGCTCAGCCGCTCGGCCAGGTCGGTGGTCATCGCGTTCGCGTCCGGGTAGGCGGCCGGTTTCATCGGCTCGCCGATCAGGATGGTGATCGGGGTGTGCCGCCGGCCAAGGGTGCGCGGCCGTCCCTTGGTCCACAGCCGCTGGGTTCCCCAGACCGCCACCGGCAGCACCGGCACCTCGGCTTCCCGGGCCATCCGGGTCGCGCCGCTCTTGAGCTGCTTGACGGTGAAGGACCGGCTGATCGTCGCCTCGGGGAAGACTCCGACCACCTCGCCCCGCCGCAGCGCGGCGACCGCCTCGACAAAGGAACCGGTTCCGGCCCGGCGGTCGACCGGGATGTGCCGCATGCCCCGCATCAACGGCCCGGAGATCCGGTGCGTGAACACGGACTTCTTGGCCATGAACCGGACCAGCCGCTTCGACTCGCGCGCGCCCAGGCCGCAGAAGATGAAGTCGAGGTAGCTGACGTGGTTGCTGGCGAGGACCGCGCCGCCGGTCCGCGGTACGTGGTGGGCACCCTCAATGGTGATCTTCAGGTCGAGTACCCGGAACATTGTCTTGGCGGCGGCGATCACGGGCGGATACACGAGTTCCGGCATCCGCCGACCCTACCCCGGTTTCGGTGACCCCTCGGTAGGTGGAAGCCCCCTTGTTGGCGCCGTCCGCCTGCTCCCGGCCGGGGTCGGGGTCGGGGTCGGGCCGGGTCGGCTCACCTCACTCGCCGCGCTGGCGCAGGTCGAGTCGGCCGCGGGCGAACGCGTCCACTCGACCCCACCGGCCCGGGATGTCCAGTACCTCGATCCGCCCCATCCCCGCTGGCAGGCGCGGCTCGACAACCAGGTGGCCCTGGTGTGGCTCCAGCCCGAGCATGGTCCGCAGCAGCAACAGCGGGGCGCCGGTGGACCAGGCCTGGGGCGTGCACGCGGTCGGGTATTCGACCGGGAACCTGGTCAGCTCCCGTGGGTAGCCGCCGAACGCCTCCGGCAGCCGACCGTCGAAGTAGCGGGCGGCGTCGAGGATGCCGTTGGCGACCGTCGCCGCCTCCTCCGCGAAACCGTACTTGCGCAGACCCCAGGCGACGAACGAGTTGTCGAACGGCCAGATGGTGCCGTTGTGATAGCCGATTGGGTTGTATCGGGCCTCCCCCCTGGCCAGCGTCCGCACCCCCCAGCCGGAGAAGAGCCGTGGCCCCACCAGGTGCTCGGCGATTGTCCGGGCTCGCTCGTCGTCGACGATGCCGCTCCAGAGCAGGTGCCCGATGTTGGAGCTGAGCACGTCGCACTGCCGGCCGTCCGGGTCCAGAGCGAGTGCGTAGTACCCGCCGTCCGCCACCCACCACTCCTGGTTGAACCGTTCCTTGAGGTCGGCCGCCTCCCGCTCCAGTTGCTCGGCGTAGGCCGGGTCGTCCCAGAACTCGCGGGCCAACCGAGCCGCCCGCACCTTCGCGTCGTACGCGTATCCCTGCACCTCGCAGGTGGCGCGGGGGAACGGCGGCAGGGTGCCGTCGCGGTAGGAGATGGAGTCCCAGGAGTCCTTCCAGCACTGGTTTTCCAGCCCAGTGTCGGTGTTGCGCCGTTCGTACCAGATATAGCCGTTACCCACCAGGTCGGCGCAGCTATCGATCCATTTCAACGCAGCCCGACACTCGACCTGCAGCGCCCGCACCAGTTCGGCGTCCCCACTCCACCGCTCGTACTCGTCAAGGAGCACGATGAACAGCGGGGTCGCGTCCACCGAGCCGTAGTACGGCGAGTGGGGCTGCTCCTCGAAGGCGGCCGTCTCGCCGTACCGCATCTCGTGCAGGATCCGGCCCGGGTCCTCCTCCCGGAAGTCGTCGAACCGGGTGCCCTGAAGGGCGGCGAGGATCTGTAGCGTCGTCTTGGACAGCTCCGGGGTGAACGGCAGTACCTGCAGGCAGGTCAGGAGGCTGTCCCGACCGAACATGGTCATGAACCACGGCAGGCCGGCGGCCGGTAGCGCCGCCCCACCCAGCGAGAACGGAACGAAGCGCAGCGCCGCCAGGTCGACCAGGCAGCGGCGGTACGTCTCGGTCAGATCCCCGCGTTCACTGTTGACCTTGGGAGCGTTCGCGATCCACTCCTTGAGGTCCTGTTCCAGGGCGAGCCGCTCGGTGCCGTGCGCACGCAGCCCCCTGCGCAGGTCCCGGCCGCTGGGGCCGAGGGTCAGGGTCCGGACGTCGATCTCCGCCACCCACTGCTCATTCGCCGCCAGGTCGATGGTGTACGCGAAGCCGCCCTGGTCGAACCGGGCCGGCGCCGACGAGGTGATCATTGTTTCGCGCCGAAAGTTGCCGCGCCGGTAGCCCAACCGCAGCCGGTCCGACTCGGCCTCGGTGTAGCGCTCGCCCTTCTTGTTCAGCTGGTCATCCTTGATCTCGAACAGGTCGGCGAAGTCGGCTGCCGCCGCCATCCGGACCTCCAGCTCGACCGGATTCTCGTCGTGATTGAGAATGGTGAGCGTCTCCTGGAAGCTTCCCCCCACCGCCCGTTCCCGGATGACCGAGAGCTTGGCATCGACGTAGTGCGTCGCCGCCCCCGGCACCAGGAAAAACCGCGCCTCGTAGTACTGCAGGTCGTCATAGGAGAGCGGGTTGAGCCGTTCGCCGTTGATCGTCAGCACCCAGGTGGACAGGAAGCGGGTGTCGAGGGAGAAGAGACCGGTCGGCTCGGTCGGCGTCGCCTCGATGTCCCCATTCTCCGCGGAGACCACGAAGGTGTTGCCGTCGAGGATGCGCACCGTGTTGCCCGGCATCAACGAACCTCCCGTTCGAGGGCTCGGCGTGGGCCACGCGCGCGTGGGTCGCCCGGGAAGAGCCGTTCCACCTGGACGAAGAGCCGTGGATCACCACTGACCCTCAGCTCTCCCCGCAGGCTGGCCGCGATGCCGTGCTCCCGACCGGCGGCCAGCTCCTCGAAGAGCGCCGGGCTGAGCCCGATGACCGCGTCGGCCTCCAGGTCCTCCCGACTCACCCGCAACTGTCCCCGGTCGATCCGGAGGAGCCAGTGCGTCGTGTGCGCCCCCTCGTGCAGGTCGAACCGGACCGTCCCGGTGGTCTTGATCAACAGTGGCTCGTAGCCCCGCCGGTCGAGATCCTTGAAGAAGGCCGTGGTCGCTTCCGACATGGGTCCCCACCTCCCGCCGGCCCGTCCGCACGCGCGACTGGGCTGCCCATGGCACCTCTCCCACGTCGTGCCATCGGCCTCCGCGCACGAGTCCCCCGATCCGGAGCGGTCAACCTCGCCCGGATCGGGTGAGACCTGGCCGGGCCGCGCTAGTTGTTCGGGTCGTCCGCGCTGATGTCCGCGAGCACCGACTGCGGTTCACGCTCCACCGCCAGATCCCCCATCGACACCAGGCCGATCAGCTGCCCATCCTCGACCACCGGCAGCCGACGCACCGCGTAGGTCCGCATCAGGTCGGCGGCGGCCACGGCGTCGTCGTGCTGGCTGACCGTGATCACATCCCGGGTGGTGATCTCGTTCAACCGGGTCGAGGCCGGGTTCATGTTCTCCGCCACCGCTCGCACGGTAATGTCACGGTCTGTCACAATACCAACGACATCGTCACCATCAGTGACCACCACGTCCCCGATGGCGCAGTCCCGCATCTCCTGGGCGGCCGCGATGAGCGTGTCGTTGCCGTCCATCGTCACCAACCGGGTCGTCATGAACTCTTCGACCGTTGTCATGGTGCTCCCCTCTCGCTGTCGGCACCGCGGACTACCCCCACCAGGGCGGCAGGTAACGAACCCGGACGCGATGGGGCGGCCGCTCAGCCGCGCGGGGGCAGGCCGTAGACCCGCTCGACGTGCAGCCGCAACACCAGCCGGCGCTGCGCCACCATCTCCCGGCGGAAGTCGTCCCAGTCCGAGTGTTCACCCTGCATCGCCCGGTAGAGGTCGACCAGCTCCTCGACCGTAGGGTCGTCCGCGCGCTCGGCGACCGGAGTCAGCTCGGCCCGCCCCTCGGCGACCGCGTACGCCCAGCCGGCGCCGCTGCTGACGTGGAAGCTGGCCCGCGGATCCCGGCGCAGGTTGGCGACCTTGGCCCGGTTGTCGGTGACCGAGATCCGGATCAGCCCGGCCGCCGGGTCGTACTGGTAGAGCACGGTGGACAGCTGCGCCGGCCGGCCCCGCCGCAGCGTCGCCAACACACCCATCCGGTGCTCCGCGAGGAGCTCGAGCAGCGGCGCCTGGCTCTGGTCGGTCACGGTTGCCTCCCTCGTCTGGTCACCACAATCCAAACACGTCGGCGCCGCCCCGGGGGTATGAGCGGCGCCGACGGTGTGGCTCAGGCGCGCTCGGCGGCGACCAGTTCGGCGATCTGCACGGCGTTGAGCGCCGCCCCCTTCCGCAGGTTGTCGTTGGCGCAGAAGAGAGCGAGACCGTGTGCGACAGTCTGGTCGGCGCGGATTCGGCCCACATAGGTCGGGTCCTGACCGGCGGCCTGCAGCGGGGTGGGCACCTCGGAGAGGGCGACACCGGGCGCGTCAGCCAGCAATTCCCGGGCCCGCTGCGGGGTGATCGGCCGGGCAAAACGCGCGTTGACCTGAAGTGAGTGACCGGTGAAGACGGGAACCCGGACGCAGGTGCCGGAGACCTTGAGCTCGGGGATCTCGAGGATCTTGCGGCTCTCGTTCCGCAGCTTCTGCTCCTCGTCGGTCTCCTCGGACCCGTCGTCAACGATCGAACCGGCGAGCGGGAGCACGTTGAACGCGATCGGCTGGGCGAACGACCGGGGCACCGGGAAGTCCACCGCCGCGCCGTCGAAGGTGAGGCCGCTCGCGTGCTCGGCCACCTTCCGGACCTGCTCGTCCAGCTCAGCCACGCCGGCGAGGCCGGCCCCGGAGACCGCCTGGTAGGTCGAGACGACGAGACTCACCAACTCCGCCTCGGCGTGCAGCGGACGCAGCACCGGCATCGCGGCCATCGTGGTGCAGTTCGGGTTGGCGATGATCCCGCGGGGCCGGTGCCGGGCAGCGTGTGGATTCACCTCGGCGACGACGAGCGGCACCGCCGGGTCCATTCGAAAAGCCGACGAGTTGTCGATCACCACAGCTCCGGCTTCGGCGACCCGGGGGGCCAGATCCTTGGCGGATTCCTTGCCGGCCGAGAAGAGAACGATGTCCAGCCCCGAGTAGTCGGCGACGGCCGCGTCCTCCACCGTCAACTCGCCGCCGCGCCAGGGCAGGGTCCGCCCCGCCGACCGCGCGGAGGCGAACAGCCGAACCTGTTCGGCGGGGAACTCCCGCTCCGCCAACACCTGCCGCATTACCCCACCGACCTGGCCGGTGGCCCCCACAATGCCGATCCTCATACCCGCGAGGCTACCCAGCGGAGCCCGCCAACCAAGAATCCTTTCCCACCGCCCGGACCTGGCGATCCGGGCGGTGGCGGTCAGCGCGTGCTGGTGATGACCTCCCCCAGGTCGGTCGCCGCCAGCTCGGCCCGGATCTGGGCGGCGTCCCCCTCGACCACCAGGGTCAACTCCTCCGGGTGCAGGTGCGCGGCGGCGGCCGCCGAGACCTCCTCGACCTCGGCGGCGAGCAGCGCCGCACGCAGCCGGGCATGGTAGTCGTCGGGTAGGTCGTGGACGACCAGCGTGGTCAGCGCCGCGGCGATCGCCCGCGGGGTCTGCAACTCGACCGAGAGCTGGCCGGCCAGCCAGGAGCGGGCCACCGCCAGCTCCGGTTCGGTCACCCCGGTCTGCTGGGTACGGGTGATCTCGCCGACCGCCTCGACCAACGCGGGCGCGGTCACCGCGGTCTGCACGCCGGAGCTGACCGCGAACCGCCCGAACCGGCGAGACGACACGAAGTCACCCCGGATCCCGTACGTGTAGCCCCGCACCTCACGGATCAGATGGTTGAGCCGGGAGGTGAAGGCGCCACCGAGTACGGTGCCGGCGAGCCGCATCGGTACGTGGTCGGGGTGTGCGCGGTGCGGCGACGGATGCCCGAGCCGCAGCGTCGACTGCACCGAACCCGGCCGGTCCACCAGAATGATCTTGCGGCCGTCGCGTGGGGTGACCTCGACCGGGCCACCCCGGTCCACCGCGCCGCCACCGGTACCGGCGAACGCCGTCGCCGCGAGCGCCTCCAGGTCGAGTCGCTCCAGGTCCCCGACGACGATCAGAGTGCCCGGCCGAAGGAACCACTCCGAGTGGAAGATCCGGACGTCCTCGACCTCCAGCCCGGCCACCGTCTCCGGATCGCCGTACAGCGGCCGGCCCCAGCGGTTCTCGGCGCCGAACAGGTCGGCCCGCAGCGCCGCATCGGCCCGCGGGCCCGGATTCGCCCAATCCATGCGCTGGGCGGTCGCCTCGTCGTCGCGTACCCGCCGGACATCGTCCGGCTCCAGCCGCGGCGTGCGCACCGCCTCCGCCAACAGCTCCACCGCGGCGGGCAGCCGATCCACCGGCACCTGCACGCTCACCTGGAAGGAGTCCCAGTCCAGGCCGGCCACCAGCTCGGTGCCGAGCGCCTCGATGGCCAGCGCGTACGCCGTCGCGTCCCGCTGCGCTGTCCCCTCCTCCAGGGCCTTGGCGAGCACCGCGCCCAGCCCCTCCCGCCCCTGTGGCTCGCGGCCGGCGCCGGCGTCGAGCAGCAACAGCGCCACCGCCAGCGGCTGCCCCGGCAGGTGCGCGGCGACCAGTTGCCCACCCGCGACACCGCGGCGAACCACCTGCGGAAACCGGTACGGTCGGGCGGCCCCCGGACCGGGCTGGGTGCTGATCAGCGTCATGAGTTCTCCTCGGGCAGGTAGGTCAGGGTCACCCGGTCGACGGGGGCGAGCACCTCGGCAGCCACCGCCGCGATCTGCTCGGCGGTCACCGCCAGCCACGCCGGCAGCCGCTCGGCCGCCCGGCGCGGGTCACCGAACTGGGTCGCGCACCGGCCGAGGGTGTCGGCTCGGCCCTCCACCGTCGACATCTGCCGCCACCAGGCGGTACTGAGCAGCGCCTTGGCCCGGTCCAGCTCCGCGGCGGTAACCGGCACGGTGGCCACCTCGTCAACAACCTCGCCCAACCCGGCGGCCAACCGCTTCGCCGACACCCCGGGGCGGGCGGTGGCGGTGGCGATCAACGGCGCCGGGGCGTATGCCAGGTCCACCCCGTACGCCCCGACCAGGTCTGGCTGCGCGATCCGCTCCCCGTCGACGAGCCGTTGGTAGAGGCGGCTGCCCCGCCCGCTACCGAGGACGGTGGCGAGCACGCTGGTCACGTCGTAGCCGGCGGTGCCGAACGGGTGGGTACGGTGCGCGACGTACACCCGGGGCGCGGGTACCTCGGTGACGACCGTCTCCGTCGTCGCCACGCCGGCGCCGGAAACGTGCTGGCCGTCCGGCGCGGCCGGGATCTCCGGTCGGGGTGGGATCGCGCCGAAGTACTTCTCGGCCAGGGCGAAGACCTCGGCGGCGGAGGTGTCGCCGACGACCGTCAGCACAGCGTTGTTCGGCGCGTAGTACGCGGTGTGGAACGCCTGGAAGGTGGGGAGGTCGGCGGCGTTCAGGTCGGCCATCGAGCCGATCGTCGCGTGGTGGTACGGGTGGCCGGGTGGGTAGAGCAGCGGCAGCAGCCGCAGCCAGGCGTCGCCGTACGGGACGTTGTCGTAGCGCTGCCGCCGCTCGTTCTTGACCACGTCCCGCTGGTTGTCCAGCGTCTCCTGGGTCAACGCCGGTACCAACCCGCCCATCCGGTCGGCTTCGAGCCAGAGGGCCAACTCGAGGTGCTCGGCGGGGACCGTCTCGAAGTAGTTGGTGCGGTCCGGGTTGGTGGTGGCGTTGAGGGACCCACCACATCCCTGGACCAGCTTCATGTGTTCGGTCTTCGCCACGTTTGTCGAGCCCTCGAACATCAGGTGCTCGAAGAGGTGAGCGAAGCCGGTCTGCCCCTCCGGTTCGTGCCGGGAGCCGATGTCGTACCAGAGGTTGACGGCCACGGCTGGGGCGGTGCGGTCCTCACTCACCACCACGCGCAGGCCGTTGTCCAGTCGGGTCGTCTCGATGGGCCAGGGAAAACCGCTGTCGGGCATGGGAGGACGCTATCCGATCTCCGAGGCGCGGGGGCGGTGCGCCGCGGGGCGGGGCCCCACACGCTGGCTCAGCCGGGGGCCCCGCCGGCTCGCTCAGCGGAACGGGCCGCGTACCTCGTAGGTGATGCCGCCGGAGGACGATCCGGAGGTGCCGCGCTGGGACGAGAAGTAGAACCGGGTGCCGTCGGGCGAGAACGCCGGACCGCAGATCTCCGACCGGGACTGACCGGTGATCCGCAGGAACGGGGCGACGACCTCGTCCGGGGTGATGATGTTGATCTCCATGTTTCCGCCGTCCTCGGCGACGTAGAGGTCACCGCCGGCGGTACCGGTGATGTTGTCCACCCCGGTCAGCGGGGCGGTACCGGATACCAACGAGTCGTCGTACGCCAGGTCGATCCGCTCGTTGACCGCGTCGTACGCCCAAACCCGGTTGTCCCCCTTCGTGGTGAACCAACAGGTCCCGTCGGCGTACCAGCAGCCCTCCCCGCCGTTGAACCGCTTCGCCCCGGAGACCTGGTCTCGGGTGTACGTCGGCGAGCCGTCCGGGTCGGGCACCGGGGCCCAGGACACCGGGCCGCTGGTGGCGGTGCCGGCCACCAGCACCTCCAGGGTGCCGGCCGAGAGGTCACCCCAGGTCGTCGGCCGGAACCGGTAGAGGCAGCCGTCGCGCTCGTCCTCGGTGAGGTAGATCACCTGACGACCTGGATCGCAGGCGGCGGCCTCGTGCTTGAACAGACCCATCGCGTCCCGCCGTAGGGCGTTCGCACCACCGGTCGGGTCGGTCTCGTAGACGTAGCCCCGGCTGACCTCCTCGCAGGAGAGCCAGGTCTCCCACGGCGTCGCTCCACCCGCGCAGTTCTGCCGGGTGCCCGACAGGATCTGGTAGGCCGAGGCGACACCGCCGTCGGCGTCGAACCGGATCGCCGACGCGCCGCCACCCGGGGTGATCTCCGAGTTGGAGACGTAGATCCAGCCGGCACCGGCGGCGAAGCAGGCGCCGCCGTCGGGCGCGTCGTGCCAGGTGTACGCGGTACCGGTGACGGCCTGCCGGGAGCGGGCCACGATCCGACTGGTGAATCCCGCGGGCAGCTGGATGCCCAGGGCATCGGCCGGCTGCAGGGGCCCGTAAGGGCTCTCCCCGGGCTGGGCGGGGTCGGCCAGCGCGGCGCCAGCCCAGAGACTGCCGGAGAAGGCCGCGGCGCCACCGGCGACGCCAGCGCGGAGCAGAGTACGACGATCCATGGAAAACCTCCGGGAGAGGGAGCGGCCGGTCGTTGGCACCACAAACCTATCGATATCGCCATCGAAGCTGGTAAAAATCAGATGAGCCTTTCCGAACGGGCCGGTGGCCAATGCCGTCGAGTCAGGTAGACTCGCCGACGTGACACGCTCGTATCGATGGTTTAGGCAGCCGGCTCTCCCGCCGGTGACCTCATCGTGAGCTGAAGTCACCCGCACGAGCCGGCAAGGCAGGAGCTTCCGCTCCTGCCTTTTTGCGTACGAGCAGCCGGCTCTCCCGGGCACCGGCCCCGGGCACGGTCGGCGAAGGGATGCCCACCGTGACCACCTCCGAGACGAACCGGATCAACGACCAGCGGATCGACCGCGTGGTGCCGCTGACCACCCCGGCCCTGCTACACCACGAACTCCCCCTGGACAGTCCGCTCACCTCGGCCGTACTGACTGGCAGACGGGCCGTCGGCCGAGTGTTGGACCGTACCGACGACCGCCTCCTGGTAGTGGTCGGCCCCTGTTCGGTACATGACCCGGTCGCCGCCCTCGCCTACGCGCACCGACTCCGCGAGCTCGCCGATCGACTCGCCGACGACCTGCTCGTGGTGATGCGGGTCTACTTCGAGAAGCCGCGCTCGACCGTCGGCTGGAAGGGGCTTATCAACGACCCCGGCCTGGACGGCTCCGGTGATGTGAACACCGGCCTGCGCCGGGCCCGAGCGCTCCTGATCGACGTGCTGCGCCTGGGTCTTCCGGTCGGCTGCGAGTTCCTCGACCCGATCACCCCGCAGTACATCGCCGACACGGTCGCCTGGGGCGCGATCGGCGCCCGGACGGTGGAGAGCCAGGTACACCGCCAGCTCGCCTCCGGCCTGTCGATGCCGATCGGCATGAAGAACCGTCCCGACGGCAGCATCTCCACCGCGGTGGACGCCATCCGGGCGGCCGGCGTGCCGCACGTCTTCCCCGGCATCGACGCCTCCGGCACGCCAGCGATCATGCATACCCGCGGTAACACCGACGGCCACCTGGTGCTGCGCGGTGGGGGCAACCAGCCGAACTACGACGCCGAGTCGGTGAACGACGCGCTGGCGCTGCTGCGCGCCGCCGGGCTTCCCGAACGGCTGATCATCGACGCCAGCCACGCCAACAGCGGCAAGGACCACCGCAACCAGCCACTCGTCGCCGCCGACGTGGCCGCCCAACTCGCCGGCGGCCAGCACGGCATCGTCGGCGTCATGCTGGAGAGCTTCCTGCTCGCGGGTCGGCAGGACCTGGACCCGACCCGCGAGCTCACGTACGGGCAGTCGATCACCGATGCCTGCATCGGCTGGGACACCACGGAGCAGGTCCTGGCCGACCTGGCGGCCGCCGTACGCACCCGGCGGCGGGCTCCGGCCGTCACCCCGGTCTGACCGCCGGGTGGGTGGTTTACCGGTTACGGCCCCGGGTAGTTGGGCGCCGTGACCGACAACCCACCCGTTACCGCGGTGCCCGAGACCGAGTCCGACCTGCGCCGTCTCGACGACCTACTCGAGGACCTCTACCGGGGCCAAGAACGGATCAGCCAGGGCGACATCTACCGGCGAGCGGTCGCCGCCCAGCTGCCGGCGGAGCTACTCACCCGCATCTGCGGACTGCCCGAGGGCGAGTACTCCGTGGACGAGGCGGCCGACCTGCTGGGCGGGTCGGCCACCTGACTGGGCCGCGGTCGACGAGCCGGTCCGCCGACGCCCGGCAGCGGGTCGGGCGATGCCGGGGGCCGATCCGCAGCCCGGTGATCCGTCATGAAGGAGAGTGACATGTCCCAGCCCGCCCAGCGGCGCTCCGAGCAGCAGGAACAGCTCGCGGCTCTCGGCCAGCCGCCGGAGGGCCGGGACACCCTGCCGGAGCCGGACTTCGCCCGGGAGCACGATGTCACCGCGGTTGATCGAGACATCATCACCGGCGCGGACGCCGACGAGCGGGAAGAGGAGTCTCCCCGCGGTTGGTCGGGCGAGGAGAGCTGAGCGCCTGCTCCGCTCGGTGCCGGCCGAGGGGTCGCACGATCACGGCGGGTCCGGTGTCGCCCGGACCCGCCGTGATCGTGCGTGCGACGGAGATCAGCCGGCGCAGGTGTACCAGAACTCGGAGGGGCGAACGAGCTGACGTCAGCAAGGGATCCGGCGCTGCTGACCCTAGCTCCGCTCGGCCGCCTGCTGCGCCGTCGCGTGCGCCAACTGGATAAAGTCCGACGCCGTCATAGCGGTGAGAGCGGTGGCGACGAGACGGGTCAGCCGCGGCGTCAGCACCAGTCCGCCGGTGAGCCCGGTAGCTACCCAGACGGCCAGGCAGAACGGGCAACTGAGCAGCTCACCGACGGCGTGCCGGGTGGAGCTGCCCGAGTCGCGCACCTCCTCCATCACCTCGCCACTGCCAATCGGCCGGGCGTAGCGGGTGAACGGGGCCCGCAGCGGACTGGTCACGGCCTTCTTGGAGAGCAGCCGGCTGAGCTTGTAGGTCGCGATGGCCAGCAGAACCACGTCGGCCGTCGCGGGCCGCTCCGGCAGCGGCCGCCGAGTGGCCTTCACCAGCCCGGCGATCGCGGACGTCACCCCGGCGTAGGCACCCATGGCCACCAGGTAGCCGCCGAGCGGCCGGTACTCGTGTGGCGCGTAGGCCCGACGCAGACGGGTCACTTTCGCCTTCAACTCGGTCACCGCTCCCTCGGTCTGATCGCCGAGCCGCGGGGCTCGACGGTTCCCCCGACTCAGCCCGCCTGCAGGTTGTCGGCCACCGCTTGGGCGAGGTCTTCCAACGCCTCGTCCACCAGCCGCTCGGCGGTGCCACCGGTCAGGTCGAGCCGGATCCACGCCCCACCGGCGTCGGCCGGGTCAACCCGGATCTCGGCGGTCCAGTCCCCGGTGGCCCGCCAGCGGGCCGTCAGCTCCGCCCGACGGATGTCGGTGTCCGGCCGGCCGCCGACGCGAAGCGGCTCGGGGAGCCACGCCGACATCCGGCTCGGGTCGATCGCCGTGTTGAACACGACCTCCGGAGGGGCCGAGATACCCCGCTCGGCTGACGCCATCACGACTCCCGCAGTCGGCTCGGGTCGACCTCCCGCCCCGGACGCCGGGCGAGATACTCGGTCTCGAGCTCGGCGGTCCGGCGCAGGTGGGTGGCGAGCGCCGCGTCGGCGGCGTGCCGCAGGGTGTCCAGCCGCGTTCGGTGCAGGCTGCGCAACTCACGGATCAGGTCGGCATCGCCGAGGTCGGCCGGGTCGACGCCGAGCAGTTCGCCGTCGGAGTCCGCGGTGCCGGAGGCCCGGTCGTGCAGGTGGTCTCCATCCCATTCGGGCATCCGCTGCTCCGGGCTCGGGTACTCATCCCGCCGCACGGATCCGGTCATCGTCGCCCCCTTCACTGTTCTGGGCTGGCGTCTGGCCGGATGCCCACCCGAGGTGCCGGCAAACCAGCCCGCTGCGAGGACACGGCGGTCGGAACACACGCCCAGCCGCGCGGACACGGCTGTCGGAACGCGCCCCCGCCCCCGGTACCCTCGAGGCCATGAAGCGGCTCTGGACCCCGGCGTGGATCGTGCGCCACGTGGCCCTGGTCGTGCTCGTCGTGGGCTTCCTCGGGCTCGGCTGGTGGCAGCTCAGCCGCGCGGCCGGCGGCAATCCGATCAGCTGGGGCTACGCCGTGGAATGGCCGGTTTTTGCCGGCTTCGTCGTCTTCGTCTGGTGGCGGGAGGTCCGCCAGGAACTCCGCGGACCCGAGGCGCCGGGCCCAGCGGCGGAAACCACCGAATCGTCCACGACCACCGAGCCGACCCGGCTGGCGGTACGCCGGCCGGTACGGGCCAGCCGCACCGCGGCCGCCGTGCCGGACAGTAACGATCCGGAGCTCACCGCCTACAACCGCTACCTGCGGTGGTTGACCGACAATCCGGGTGCACGGCCCGGCGACTACCCCGGCTAGGCCCGGGTCGGAAGGACGGACGACGGTGGGCGCAGCCCTGACCCGGTACCGCGTGATCGCCTGGATCGTCGGCGTGGTGCTGATCCTGCTCATGGTGATCGGCATGCCGCTCAAATACGGCTTCGATTACCCGATCGTGGTGGAGACGGTGGGCCAGGCCCACGGCTTCCTCTACATGGTCTACCTGGTGGCCGCCTTCGACCTGTCCCGGCGGGCCGGCTGGCCGTTGAAACGCATGATCCTGGTGATGCTGGCGGGAACCGTTCCGTTCGTCTCCTTCTTCGCCGAGCGGCGGGTGAGCGGGTGGGTGACCGGGCAGGCCGCACCCCCGGAGCCGGTGGCCAACACCCCCGTCCGATAGAAGTTCACGTACTTCCGTTCGGCAACAATCGCCTCGGCTTCCCCTGCGGTTCACTCCTGCCCCGGGTTACCTTGTCCGGGTCGGCCCGCTCAACGCCGTCCATCCGGAGGGCACGGGTCCGGCGCCGCTGGGGCCTCCGCCCCTACCCGGTGGCTGGTGGGGAGAAGGAGCCGTCGCACTTGCCGTCCATCCGGAAACGCCTTCCCGCCCTCGCCGTCGCCGCCATCTCGGCCACGCTGGTCGCACCGGTCGCGCCCGCCCAGGCCGAGCCCTCCCCCGCCGAGCTGACCCGGCGGATCGAGAAAGCCTCCACCGAGCTGGAGCAGGTCGTGGAGGCACACAACACCCTCGCCGAGGACCTCAAGGCGAACAAAGCCACCCTGGCCCGGTTGACCGCCCGGCTGGGCCCGCTGGAGCAACAGGTCGCGCGGAGCCGAGCCGAGGTCAACCAACTGGCGGTGGCCGCGTACAAGACCGGTGAACTCGGCACCGCCACCGCACTACTGCGCCCAGACGACGCCACGACCCTGGTAGACCGGCTCACCACCGTCGACCGACTCGCCCAGGAGCGGCAGAAACGCATCACCGCCTGCACCAACGACCAGCGTCAGCTCCTCGCGCAACGGACCCGGCTGGAGGCAACCGTGGAGAAGGCGGCAGCGCAGGCCCGAGGGCTGGCCAGCACCCGCAAGCGGATCGAGCGCGACCTGGCCGACCTGTACGAGCTGCGCCGGCAGGCGTACGGCCGGGCAACCGAACCCGCCGGGGCCGACCCGGACCAGGTCCGAGCGACACCATCGGTCTCCGGCGCGGCCGGGGTGGCGGTGCGGTACGCGTACGGGGCGCTGGGCAAGCCCTACCGGTGGGGCGGGGACGACGGCGCCGGGTACGACTGCTCGGGCCTGACCTCGGCGGCGTGGCGAGCGGCCGGGAAGTCGCTGCCGCACAGCACCCGCCGGCAGTGGGAGGTGGTGGCGCACCTCAAACGCCACGACCTGAGCCCCGGTGACCTGGTCTTCTACCGCGGGCTGGGGCATGTCGCCCTCTACGTGGGTAATGGTCAGATCATCGATGCCCCCACCGCGGGGCGCAACGTGCTCAAACGCGACATGAACATCATGCCGATCGTGGGGTATGGCCGGGTCCGCTGACCACCACCCGCCCAAACAGGGTCGGGCCGGCGCCCCGACGGACGCCGGCCCGGTACCGCTCAGGCTGCCGCCTGGAGCCCTTCGGCGCGGGCCAGCTCGCGCAGCCGGCCGAGCGCCTGAATCTCCAGCTGCCGGATCCGCTCCCGCGAGAGCGAAAACCGCGAGGCCACCTCAGTCAGCGAGTGCTCCCGACCGTCCTCGAGGCCGTAGCGGGCGCGCATGATGCCCGCCGACCGGTCGTCCAGGTGACTGAGGAGGCCCTCGATGCGCTGCCGCTCCAGACCAGTGAGGACGATCTCCTCCGGTGACGGCGCGTCGCTGTCGGCGACCAGGTCACCGAGGTTGGTGTCGCCGTCGTCACCGACCGGCGTATCCAACGACACGGTGTCCTGCGACCAGCGAACCAGCTCGTTGACCCGCTCGATGGTGACGCCGAGCGCCGTCGCGATCTGCTCCGGCTCCGGGTCGCTACCGAGCTCACGGGTGAGCTGCCGGGCCACGTTCCGCATCCGGTTGACATCCTCCACCAGGTGCACCGGTAGCCGCACGGTGCGCTCCTGCTGGGCGATCGCCCGGCTGATCGCCTGGCGGATCCACCAGGTCGCGTAGGTGGAGAACTTGAAACCACGCTCGTAGTCGAACTTCTCCACCGCCCGGACCAGGCCGGTGTTGCCCTCCTGGATCAAGTCCAGCATCGGCATCCCGGAACGGACATACCGTCGGGCGATCGACACGACCAGTCGCAGGTTGGCCCGGATGAACAGGTCCTTGGCCCGCGCCCCGTCAGCGACCAGCCGTTGGAGTTCGGCCTTCTCGACGCCGGCCGGGACACGGTCCTCGTCAAGCAGATGCTCGGCGTAGAGGCCGGCCTCGATCGCCTTGGAGAGATCGACCTCCGTGGCGGCGTCCAGCAACGGGGTCCGGGAAATCTCGTGAAGGTAGACGCCGACCAGATCGCGCTCCTCGGCGACCTCGTCGGTCCGCATGCCGATATTCTTGTCCACGTTACTCACGGTCCCCTCGCTCGCGCCGGTTGCCCGGTTCCTTGCCATCCCCACGTCCGCCAGCTCCCTCCCCGCACCTTCCGCTGCTGCTCATCGGCGCTGACACCTGCACAACAGTTGAGACGCGTCAGGGATTCCATTCCGTGAGTCGAACGTGTCACGAATGCCTGATAATTAGCTGAGAGAACGGTCCATACTTGCTGTCAGCACCTCAGGTGGCGGCCCTGAGCTGAGCAGGACGCCCGACAGCTGGATCGACGGCCCACCGGTCCAGGCCAGGTCCAGGCCCAAGTCCATCGCAACACCACCCCGACCACGGCACAGCGACCCGGGTCACCACCAGGCTGCGATCCTGGTCACGCCCGGATCTGCCACGGCGGCCCGGTCGGTTCATCCACACCCGTGGTGATACCCCACGCCCGGGTGAACAATCCGCGGGCCGTTTCCCTGCCGCGCCCGGGGGCCAGCCCGGCGGCCACCCCACCATTCGTGCCGATCACCTCAGACACCGGAACCCGAGCCGGCTCCGGCGCCGCGCCCAACCAACTGTGCAGGTGCTCCCTGATCTGCCGGGTCACCTCGTCCGCCGGACGGTCCGCGTCCACCAGCACGAAGGTGTGGTGCTCTGGCAGGCTCCGGTACGCGCGATCCGCCGCGATCAGGTATCGCATACTCTCGTGGTCAGTGCCGCGTCGCTCGATCCGCCGGTACGCCTCGGCGGGGTCAACAACCAGCAGAAACGTTACCTGCGGCCGGGGGAAGACCCGGTAGCCGAGCCGGGCCAGCCGCTCCCACCGATGACCGCCGTGCGCCCGAATGCTCGCAAACTGGCAGGCGGAGTAGCGGTCCATCACCGCGACCCGGCCGGTAAGCCGGCGCCCCAGCAGGGCGGCGGCGATGGCAAGCCAACGCAACGCGGACTCTGCGGCCAGGAGGCCGGCCCGCCCGAGGAGCCGCTGCGCGTCCCGTCGACCCAGCCACCGCGCCATCCGGCCGAGGAAACGCCGGCCACCGGCGTTGCGATGGTAGGTGGCGGGAAGCCCGATCGCGGTCAGGGCCGCGGCCAGCCGGTGGGCCTGCGTCGTCTTACCCGAACCGTCGATGCCGATCAGGGCGACGGCACGCAGTCGGGCCTTCCCGCCTCGCAATCGGGCCTTGCCGCGTCGCGCCAGCTTGGAATCGGCCACCCTGCACACGCTATCCGACCCACGCACCCGCTCATTCGGCCGCTCCACCACCCTTTGGTGGCAGTTGACGCTTTCCCGCGCGCGCTGCCAGGTGTGGCAGACCATGATGCCGGGTACCGACCTGACACCTCCTCCCGACCACCAGGAACGGAGAGCCAGATGGCCGAGCGCGGGGCCGAGACCCTGGTGCACACGTTGAAGAAGGTCGCCGCCGTGCTCAAGCAGCAAGACATCCCCTTCGCGCTCGGCGGCAGCTTCGCGGTCTACGCGCACGGCGGCCACTCCAGCGAACACGACGTCGACTTCCTGATCCGGGAGTCCGACGTTGACCAGGCCCTGGGCGCCCTGGTCGCGGCCGGCTTCCTCGCCGAGCGCCCGCCCGAGGACTGGCTGGTCAAGGTCATCGACGACGACCGCGTGGTGGACCTGATCCACCGACCCGTCGAAACACCGGTGACGGACAAGACCTTCGTCGAGACCATCGTCCGTCCGGTGGACGCGATCCACATGCCGGTGCTCTCGGCGACCCAGCTGATGGTGCACAAACTGCTCAGTTTCTCCCAGCACCACTGCGACTTCACCCGGGGCCTGCCCCTGGCTCGCTCGCTGCGCGAGCAGATCGACTGGGAACGGGTATGCCGGGACACGCGCCACTCGCCGTACGCCGAGGCGTTCCTGGTGCTGCTGGACCGGCTTGAGGTGGTGGCGTACGCCGGCACCCCGGAACGAAGGGGAACACCGTGACCGAACACCAGGACGTGGCCACCCGACGGGCGACCGACGAGTACGTGGCAGCCGAGATTCACCGGCTCCTCGCCGAGGACCCCGACGTGGCTGAGCAGGGCATCACCGTGGTCCGCCGGGAGCTCGGCCTGGTGCTGCACGGCGAGGTGGAGAGCGTACAACGCCGGGACGAGATTCTCCGGCGCGTCGCCGAGCACTTCCCGGAACTGGCGGTCACCAGCGACATCGGGGTGATCCGCGCGCACCCGCCCACGGAGATCGAACAACTGCCCTGAGGGAGACCCGATGGTGATCCGAATCGCCGCCGTGGGCGACGTACATCTGGACGAGGACGTGGTCGGCCGCTTCCGGCCGGCTCTTGAGGACATGCCGAACCACGCCGACGTGCTGTTGCTCGCCGGTGATCTGACCCGGCACGGCACCGAGGCGGAGGCGCAGTGTGTGGCACGCGAGTTCGGTGGCCTGGGGGTGCCGGTGGTGACCGTACTCGGCAACCACGACTACCAGTGCAACGAGGTACCGCAGGTGGTGGAGGTGCTCGAGGCCGCTGGAATCACCGTGCTGGAGGGTAACGGGACGGTGCTGGACTGCGGCGGCAGCCGGCTCGGCATCGCCGGGGTGAAGGGGTTCGGTGGTGGCTTCGCCGGGCGGTGCGCCGCCGACTTCGGCGAACCGGAGATGAAGGCGTTCGTGCAGGCCAGCACCGAGAGCGCGGACGCGCTCAAGGCCGCCCTACATTCCCTCGACTGCGACCTGCTGGTGGCCCTGACCCACTACTCCCCGGTGCCCGACACGCTGGCCGGCGAGCCGCCGGAGATCTATGCCTTCCTCGGCTGCTACCAGCTGGGCCAGGCAATCGACTCAGCCCCCACCACACTCGCCCTACACGGACATGCTCATCACGGGACCGAACGCGGCACCACACCCGGAGGAGTACGGGTGCGGAACGTGGCACACCCGGTGATCAAACAGGCGTACAGCGTCTTCCACCTGGGTGAGCACCTCGAACCGGGCGAGGTTTCCCGGATGGGCAGCCTGGGTACCAAGCCGGCGTGGAGCTGATTCTCTGGCTGATCTCGGCCGTCCTGGTGGTGGCCGGCATTCTCGCCCTGTTCCGGCAGCGGATCCTGTGGGGAGTCGTCCTCATCGTCGGTGGGCTGCTGGTCGGACCGGGCGGGGTCAACGTCATCAGCTGACGGTGGCAGGGAACCAGCTGGCGGCTCAGCGCTTGACCGACCCAGACCATCGCATCGCTGTATTCAGATTGTTACCCGCTCGTGTCGTCTTCGGGGTGGACCACTCCAGCTGCAAACGCTTTTGTGTGGAGCACGCCCATCGGACCGGCGCCAGGTCTGTCGCACCGACCCGCGCCGGCCAGGAAGGAGGACGGCATGGCGGTCTTCGCCAGACCACGCCAAGCCTTCGTATTAGCTGGCGTGCTCGGCCTGGCCGTCGGCGCCACCGCCTGCGGTAGCGACGACGGCGACAGCGGCAGGGCCGATTCGCCGGAATGCGCGGTATACGAGCAGTACCAGGGCAACGGCGGCACCGAGGTCTCCATCTACGCGTCCATCCGCGACGCCGAGGCGGACCTGCTCGAGCAGTCCTGGGAACAGTTCGCCGACTGCACCGGCATTGAGATCGACTACGAGGGCAGCGGCGAGTTCGAGGCACAGCTCCAGGTCCGGGTGGACGGCGGCAACGCGCCAGACATCGCCTTCATCCCACAGCCGGGCCTACTGAACCGCTTCGCGCAGGCCGGCAAGCTCAAGCCGACATCGGCCGAGACCAGGGCGATGGCCGAGGAGAACTACGCTGCCGACTGGCTCCAATACAGCACCGTGAACGGGGAGTTCTACGGTGCTCCACTGGGCTCGAACGTCAAGTCATTCGTCTGGTACTCCCCGAAGATGTTCCAGGAGCAGGGCTGGTCGGTGCCGACCAGCTGGGACGATCTGATCAAACTCAGTGACCGCGCCGCCGCCGACGACATCACGCCGTGGTGCGTCGGCATCGAGTCCGGTGACGCCACCGGCTGGCCAGCCACCGACTGGATCGAGGACGTGCTGCTGCGGACGCAGACCCCCGAGGTCTACGACCAGTGGACCACCCACGCCATCCCCTTCGACGACCAGCGCGTCGTGGACGCCGTCGATCGCGCCGGCACCATCCTGCGAAACGACACGTACGTCAACGGCGGCTACGGCGGCGTGCAGAGTATCGCCACCACCTCGTTCCAGGAGGCCGGCCTGCCGATCCTCCAGGGCGAGTGCGCCCTGCACCGACAGGCGTCGTTCTACGCCAACCAGTGGCCCGAGGAGAGCGAGGTCGCCGAGGACGGCGACATCTTCGCGTTCTACTTCCCGCCCATCGACCCGGCGAAGGGCAAGCCGGTGTTGGGGGGCGGCGAGTTCACCGTCGCCTTCGACGACCGCCCGGAGGTCCAGGCGGTGCAGGCGTACCTCGCCTCCGGCGAGTACGCCAACGCCCGGGCCAAGCTGGGCAACTGGGTGTCGGCGAACACGAAGCTCGACCTCTCGAACGTGACCAACCCGATCGACCGGCTCTCGGTCGAGCTCCTTCAGGACAAGCAGACGGTCTTCCGCTTCGACGGCTCCGACCTGATGCCCGCCGCCGTCGGCGCCGGGACGTTCTGGAAGGAGATGGTGTCCTGGATCAGCGGCAAGGACACCGCGGCGGCCCTGGCCGCCATCGAGAGTTCCTGGCCCAGCTGATCAGCCCGCCCCGGTGGCCCGGCCCCACGGCCGGGCCACCGCCAGCCCACGCATCCCCGGAGGGCGGATGAACTTCGACTTCGCCGACGAGGCGCCGAAACTCGCCATGTTGCTGTATGGGGTGGTCGCCTTCGTGGCGGTGGTCGGTGGCCTGCTGCTGCTGCTCGACGTCGTCCCCACCCGGCTCACCCGCCGTCGGCAGGCCCGGCTCACCGCGGCCGTCGCCGCCGGGACTCCGCTGGAGCCGGGCCGGCGCCGGTCCCGCGAGGGCCTGTTCGCCCTCTTCTTTCTGCTACCCACGGTCCTGATGCTCGGCATCGGGCTGGTCATCCCCGCGATCCGCACCCTCGTGCTGTCGCTCAAGAACGGTGACAGCACGCAGTGGGTCGGGCTGCGCAACTACGGCTGGCTGGTCGACCGGCCCGAGATCGTCGACATCCTGCGAAACACCGCGCTCTGGGTGCTCCTGGTGCCGCTGCTGGCCACCTCGGTCGGCCTGATCTACGCAGTGCTCGTTGACCGCGCCCGCCTCGAGGCCCTGGCCAAATCCCTGATCTTCCTACCGATGGCGATCTCGTTCGTCGGCGCCGGCATCATCTGGAAGTTCGTCTACGCGTTCCGGCCCGCGGGGGCAGACCAGATCGGCCTGCTGAACCAGATCTGGGTGTGGCTCGGCGGCGAGCCCCAGCAGTGGCTGGCGAACCCGCCACTGAACACGCTGCTGCTGATCGTGGTGATGATCTGGATCCAGGCCGGCTTCGCCATGGTAGTACTCTCGGCCGCCATCAAGGCCATCCCCACCGACATGATCGAGGCTGCTCGCATCGATGGTGTGAACGCCTGGCAGCAGTTCTGGCGGATCACCCTGCCGGGCATCCGGCCCGCCCTGGTCGTGGTGGTGGTGACCATCTCGATCGCCACGCTGAAGCTCTTCGACATCGTCCGCACGATGACGAACGGCAACTTCGACACCAACGTCATCGCAACCGAGATGTACAACCAGGCGTTCCGGTACGGGCAGACCGGCCAGGGCTCGGCCCTCGCTGTCGTCCTGTTCATCCTGGTCATTCCCATCGTCATCTACCAGGTACGCAGCCTGCGTCGGCAGCGGGAGGTATGACCCCGTGACCACAACCACCCCGACGCGGGCCGGAACCGCGGTGCCGCCGAAAATCGCCGGCCGCGTCCGCCGGCGGCTCAACACCCGCTGGGCGACCGCTGCCTCAATCGTGATCGCGATTGTCTGGACCATCCCGACCTTCGGGCTCCTCGTCTCGTCCCTCCGACCCGAGGACCAGATCAAGACGACCGGCTGGTGGACGTTCTTCGCTGATCCACAGCTGACGCTGGAGAACTACGAGCAGGTACTCTTCGGCCGTTCCTCGTCGGCCGGCCAGTTGGCCAGCTACTTCCTCAACTCGATCGTCATCACGCTGCCGTCGGTGTTGTTCCCGTTGGCCTTCGCGGCGCTGGCCGCGTACGCGCTGGCGTGGATCAACTTCCGGGGTCGGGACTGGATCTACATCGGAATATTCGCGTTGCAGATCGTCCCGCTCCAGATGGCCCTGGTCCCACTGCTCAGCTTCTTCTCCCAGGGCATCAGTGTCGGCGGCATCGACCTGCTGCCCGCCTGGAACCTCGACGACGAGCAGCGGTTCATCCAGGTCTGGTTCGCCCACACCTGCTTCGCGCTGCCCCTGGGCGTCTTTCTGCTGCACAACTTCGTGTCCCAGCTACCCCGGGACCTGATGGAAGCGGCCCGGGTCGACGGTGCCACCCACCCCAAGATCTTCCGTACGATCGTGCTGCCGCTGATCACCCCAGCACTCGCCGCGTACGGCATCTTCCAGTTCCTCTGGGTCTGGAACGACCTGCTGGTCGCGTTGATCTTCGCCGGCGGCGGGGACGAAACCGCACCGCTCACCGTCCGCCTCGCCGAGCTGGCCGGAACCCGGGGCAACGAGTGGCAACGCCTCACCTCCGGCGCGTTCGTCGCCATCGTCGTACCGCTGCTCGTCTTCCTGTCGTTGCAGCGCTACTTCGTCCGCGGGCTCCTCGCCGGCAGCGTCAAGGGGTGACCGCGCCCGTACTACATCCGCTTGGCGCGGGTCCGGAGCAGGACCCGCACCGCAGCGATATCCCGTGGGGAGCTGCGGGCGGCGAGCCAGTACATGATCCCGGTCGGCACGAAGAACAGCTGGAACGCGGCGAGCCCGACCGCGTAGTTCAACGGCGGCGGGAAGGCCACCCGCAGCCCGTGGAACACCACCCCGACCAGTCCGTTCCCGGTCGCCCGGCCGACCCCGTTGACCAGGTTGCCGAGACTGTACACAGTGCCGCGATGCTCCGGCGGGTTGACATCGGCGATCAAGGCGAACCAGTTCGGTGAGTTGGCCGAGGTCAGGGCGAGTGCCAGCAACGCAGTGAGCAGACTCAGCCCGACCGTCGGCTCGGTCAGCACACTCGCCAGCACCGCCCGGACGATGGTGCCCGAGCCGGCTCCGTCGGGCACGTCAATGCGAATCGGCACGAAGAAGAGCACCAGATAGAACGGCAACGCCGCGAGGATCCCGACCGCGGCGACCTTCGCCCGGCCGGACGGGGTACGGCGTTGCAGGGCATCCCCGACCAACCCGCCCACGATGGAGAAGACCCCGCCGAGCTGGAACAGGGTGGCGAAGACGCTGCCCACCACGACCGCGGTCGCAGCCGAGTAGCCCTGCGCCTCCGCCCGCTCGGCGAAGAGCACCGGCAGCCAGACCAGCGAGCCGAACGCGGCCTGCGCGGTGAGCCCCTGCAGGATCAGCCAGCGATTCGTCCGCCGGCCCAGAATCCGCGGCAGGTCGGCCCGGCTGATCCGGTGATCGTACTCGGCGCCACCGGCCAACCGGTCGGCCAGCTCCGGTTCGCCCTGACCACGCTGGATGTCGAAGGTGAACAGGTAGGCCGCGGTGGCACCGAGCCCCACGACGGTGAGCACCAGGAACGGACGTCGCCAGTCCGCCGCCCCGAGCAGGCCGCCCACCAGGGTGCCGGCCAGCGTGCCGACCCCCTGGGACAGCCCCCAGAAGCTCATCACCAGACCCCGACGGCGGGGCGAGATCAAGTCGGTGACCACCGAGAAGCCAACCGACCCAACGGCGCCGAGCCCCACCGCACCGACCACCTGGGCGGCCAGGAAGGTCGGATAGCTGCCCGCCACCGCACTGCCACCGGTGCCGAACGCCCAGATCAGCGTGCCAACCATGAGCAGCGGCTTACGGTTGGTGCGGTCCCCGACGTAGGCCCACCCCACCGCCGCCACCGCGCTGACCAGGAAGTTGGCCGCGGTGACCAGGCCGAGTAGGCGCCGTGACACATCGAGCGCGTCGGCGATCGAGCCATACAGCGGCGGCACCAGGCCGATCGCCACATTGTCCAGGGAGGCGAGCAGCACGAACACCACGACGCTGTAGAACCGGTGCGTCGGGCTGCCACCCCACGTCCGCACCGGTCCACCGGTGACCAAGGCCATACCGGCAGCCAACCAGGGCCGGCCCACCACCCGGTCACCGGGGTGACGACGATGCGCTCCCGTGGTCGAGGACGTGCTCCCGGGCCTGCGCATACCGGGCCCGAATCGCCGGCACCGGGTCCGCCTCGTAGCGTCGTGACCCGGCCCCGGTCCACCTCGGCGGCTGCGCCCCGCCCAGGACAGCCCAGGCGGCCTGGCGGGCGGCGCCGTCGGCGACGTACTCGCCCGGGGGCGGCACCACCACCGGCACCCCGAACACCTGCGGAGCGACCTGGCGCACCGCGGCGGAGCGGGCGCCACCACCAACCAGAATCACCCGCCGGACGGCGAACCCCTGCGCGACGAGGGCGTCCAGGCCGTCGGCGAGTGCGCAGAGCATCCCCTCGACGGCCGCCCGCGCCAGGTGCGCCGGGGTGGCGGTACGCAGCGTCAGCCCGTGCACCGCGCCGCTGGCGTCCGGCCGGTTCGGGGTCCGCTCCCCCGCCAGGTAGGGCACCAGGACCAGGCCATCCGCCCCGGGTGGCGCGGACAACGCCAGGTCGGCCAGCTCGGCGAGGCCGACCCCGAGCAGCGCGGCGGCGGCGTCGAGCACCTGGGCCGCGTTGAGCGTACAGACCAACGGCAGGTATCGACCGGTGATGTCGGCGAAGCCGGCGACGACACCGGTCGGGTCCGCCGTCGGCTGGTCCGCGACACCGCACACGGTTCCGGAGGTGCCGATCGAGACGACCACGTCGCCGGGGCCAGCGCCGACCGCGAACGCGGCGGCGGCGTTGTCACCCGCGCCGGGGCCGAGCGAGACCTCCGGCAGCTCCGGTGCTCCCGCGAGCACGGACGGATCGAGTCGGCCGGCCGACTCCACCGGGCCGAGCACCCGGGGCACGGTCACCATCCGGCCGAACGCCTGCTCGAGCAGGTCCCGGCGATACGTTGCGCTGGCCGGGGACCAGTAACCGGTGCCGCTGGCGTCGCTGCGGTCGGTGCTCAGCGCCGCGAGGCCGGGGGCGCCGGCGAGCCGCCAGGTGAGCCAGTCGTGCGGCAGGCAGACCGCAGCCACCCGGGCGGCGTTGCCCGGCTCGTGCCGGGCCAGCCAACGCAGCTTGGTGACGGTGAGGCTGGCCACCGGCACCACCCCCACCGCGTCCGCCCAGAACCGTCGCCCGGCGTCGCCGTCGCCCGCCTCGGCCACCAGGTCGGCGGCGGCGCCGGCAGAGCGGGTGTCGTTCCAGAGCAACGCCGGGCGGACCACCGCGCCGGCGTCGTCAAGGCAGACCATGCCGTGCTGTTGCCCGGCGACCGAGATCGCCGCGACGTCGGCGAGCCCGCCGGCGGCCGACACCGCCTCGCCCAGCGCGGACCACCAGGCCGCCGGGTCGACCTCGGTGCCCGCCGGGTGCGGCGCCCGACCCTGGCGGACCAGGACGCCGCTCTTCGCGTCCCGAATGACGATCTTGCAGGACTGGGTCGACGAGTCGACTCCGGCGACCAGCGGCATCCGGCCCGCCCTCAGCGCGCACCGAGCAGATGCTCGACGGCGAGTTGGTTGAGCCGGACGAAGTGGTAGCCGCGGGCGCCGGCAGCGGTCACGTCGTACTCCTCGAAGGCAGTACGGTCGGCGCGGAGCCCGGCGTGGGTCTCGCCCGGGGCGAGGGTTGGTGTTGCCAGCTCACCCACCCGGCTCGTGGCCAGTGCCGCGGTCACCTCCGGGTCCGCCCGGAACGCCGCAGCCCGCTCCTTGAGGAGCAGGTAGGTGCGCATGTTCGCCTCGGCCGAGGCCCACACCCCGGTCCGGTCCTCGGTGCGCGACGGCTTGTAGTCGAAGTGCCGGGGGCCGTCGTAGGCTGGCCCGCCCCCCGGACCGCCGTTCTCCAGGAGGTCGACCAGGGCGAAGGCATTGAGCAGATCACCGTGGCCGAAGACCAGGTCCTGGTCGTACTTGACCCCACGCTGGCCGTTGAGGTCGAGGTGGAACAGCTTGCCCTGCCAGAGCGCCTGCGCGATGCCGTGGACGAAGTTGAGCCCGGCCATCTGCTCATGGCCGACCTCCGGGTTGAGACCGACCAACTCCGGGCGGGCCAGGGTGGCGATGAAGGCGAGCGCGTGCCCGACGGTGGGCAGCAGAATGTCGCCGCGCGGCTCGTTGGGCTTGGGCTCGATCGCGAACCGCAGCTCGTATCCCTGCGCCACCACGTACTGGCAGAGCAGGTCAACCGCCTCGCGGTAGCGGTCCAGCGCGGCGCGGACATCCTTGGCGACGTCGTACTCGGCGCCCTCCCGACCGCCCCACAGGACGAAGGTGCCTGCGCCCAGCTCCGCGGCGAGGTCCACGGCGCGCAGCGCCTTGCGGAGCGCGTACCGCCGGACAGCCCGGTCGTTGCTGGTGAAGCCGCCGTCCTTGAACACGGGGTGGGTGAAGAGGTTACTGGTGACCATCGGAACCACCAGGCCGGTCTCGTCGAGGGCCCGACGAAACCGGGTGAGGTGGGCGTCGCGGGTGGCAGCGTCCGCCCCGAAGGGGAGCAGGTCGTCATCGTGGAAGGTGACGCCGTACGCCCCCAACTCGGCGAGGCGGTGCACCGCCTCGACCGCGTCCAGCGCCGGCCGGCTGGCATCGCCGAACGGATCCCGGGCCTGCCAGCCCACCGTCCAGAGGCCGAAGGAGAACTTGTCGGCAGGGGTGGGACGGGGCGCCATGCCAGCCTCCGGGGTGTCGTCCGCCAGGTTCTGTGGTTGGTCTACCAGACCAAGGCCAAGACTCCCACCACGCGCACCCATCCGAAGCCGCGGGGGCGAGCGCCGCCGGACCGCTCGGAGCACACGAACTAGTACGCCCCGCGGCGGTTCACCACCGCGCCGAAGGTCTTCCAGAGGATGGTCAGATCGGCGGCGAGGGACCAGTTCTCCACGTAGTAGAGGTCGAGCCGGACACCGTCCTCCCAGCTCAGGTCGGACCGGCCACTGATCTGCCAGAGGCCGGTCATGCCGGGCTTGACCAGCAGCCGCCGGGCAACATCGCCGTCGTACCGGGCGACCTCCGAGGGCAGCGGTGGGCGGGGGCCGACCAGGCTCATCTGCCCGAACAGGACGTTGACCAGCTGTGGCAGCTCATCCAGCGACCAGTTGCGCAGCAGTCGACCGACCCGGGTCACCCGGGGGTCGTCCCGCAGTTTGAACAGCAGGCCGTCGGTCTCGTTCCGCGCCGCCAACTCCACCAGCCGGGCGTCGGCGTCGACCACCATCGTGCGGAACTTCCACACCCCGAACTCCCGGCCTCCCTGTCCGACCCGGGTCTGCCGAAACAACACCGGCCCCCGGCTGTCGACCAGTACGGTCAACGCAATCACGATCAACAGCGGCAGCAGCAGGGTCAGTGCGAAGAGCGCGAACGCCCGATCGAACAGCCCTTTCACCAGTTTGCGGGCGCCCCGGAACTCCGGTGCTTCGACGTGGATCAGCGGTAGCCCGGCCACCGGACGGGTGTGGATTCGGGGTCCCGTGACATCGGTCAGTGCCGGCGCGACCACGAGATCAACCCCGGTGCTCTCCAGCTGCCAGCCGAGCCGACGCAGCCGGGTGGCGGTCAGCTCTCCGGAGGCGGTCACCGCCACGGTGTCGGCGCCGATGGCGGTGGCAGCCTCGGGGATGCCCCGAAACGAGCCCACCACGGGCACGTCCCCCAACTGCTGCGGGACCGGAGCGAGCAACACATCCGGGATGCACGCCCCGATTACCTGGTAACCCGCGTACGGCTCGCGCCGCAGCGTGTGCACCAACTCCAGGACATGCGCGGCGTCCCCGACCACGAGAACCTTCCGGGACCAACCACGGCCCCGGACGCGGAACCGGTGCAACCTCTTGCGGGCAACGAAGCGGGTCAGCTCGAGCCCGACCACACCGGCGGCGAAGGAGGTGAGGAGGAACCCCCGGGACACGCCGACATCCAGGATCCAGCCCGCGATCACGACCCCACTGGCAAGGCGCAGGCTGGCCACGCCCACCCGCCGATACTCGTCGGCGCCATAGCCGACGACCCGATCGTCGTAGCAGCGAAAAGCCTTGAGCGAGACCAGCCACGCCAGCACCAGGCCGGGCGCGAACACGACGTAGGGCAGCTCAGCGCCGCCGGGGGGCCCGATACCGAAACGCGTGAGGTAGCCGACGAGAACGGCGAGGCTGAGCGCCGCGGTGTCGAGCACCACCAGAGCCCGGAGGTAGGACCGCAGCGCAGCGCGAGTCCTTGGCGGGGACACACCGCCCGCCGTTGACCGGCCGGAGGTCAGCAGCGTCGCCGAGTTCACCGACCCTCCCCCACCTCACCCTCGCCCCCGGTGGTCATGGCCGGAAACGGCCCGGTGGTCCGAGCCGAGGGATGGCCTGGTTCCCGCCGGAACAACGACATCCTGCCCTGCGGATTATGGACACCGAATGTTTCCGACGTATTACCGTCACTTTGCGCGGCGGGCTGCCCGGCCGAGTCAGTCCCGCCGCATCGTTCTCGACGTTACTGACAGACTCGCCGCTGATCCTCGGGTCAGTTCAGGAGCCCGTCTCGCGCAGCGCGATGGCGTTCAGGAAGATGTCACCAATCTTGGTCGGATCCTCGGTAATGAAGGAGCCACCGCCGGTAACCTTCGTGATCGACTCCAGCTCTGCCTTGCTGACGTCCGCGCCGATCCCGATCAGAACCACCTGCACCGGCCGCTCCGGGTCCTTGATCCGCTCCAGTTCGGCGATCAGTTGCTGCTGGCTGACGCCGTTGCCGTCGTCATTCTTACCGTCGGTGAAGAGCACGATCGAATTGACCTGCCCCTGATCCCAGTCCTCCTGGACCGCCTCGTACGCGGCGAGCACCGTGTCGAACAGACCAGTGTCACCCCGGGTCGGCTGAATCTGGGTCAACGCCGCTTCAAGCTCGCTCCGCTGACTACTCAGCGGACCGATCTCGACCAGCCGCCGATAGTCCCGTCCGTTGCCCAGGTTGGTCGAGAACTCCCACAGCCCGATCTGCCAGCTGTCGTCGAAAAGGTGGAGCCCACGCCCCGCGGCATCAAGGGTGACCTGCTGGCGGCTCATGCCGTTGGCGCTCGCCACGGGTTCCCGCATCGAGCCGGAGACGTCGATGACACAGAGCATCCGGCCGGACTGGGTGGCGATTGACCAGCTGGAGACAGCTCGCTCGACCGCCAGTAGGTCCAGGTCGCCGGTGGCGCTGTCGCCGTCGGCCGCCGAGCTCGGCGCCCCCTCGGGCACGCTGAAGCCGGCACCCCAGGTACCGTCCGGCCCCCGCAGCGACAAGGACGCCAACCGGTCCTTGAAGCTGGCCGTGGTGAGCACATCGAAGAGCATCCGGGCAGCCGCGGCCTTGGCCGACCCGATCCCCGGCAGCACCGCATACGGATAGTCCAACGGTGTCGCCGCCGGCTTCGGGTAGAGCGCGGCCAGCGGCACCGCCGGATTCCGGGCGTTGTAGGAGAGCAGATCCTCCTCCGACAACGCTGCCGCGCCGAGACTACGGGCCATCGTGGTGGGGTCGGCAGAGGTGGGGAACTTCGCGAGCAGTTCCTGGCGCCGATCCGCACTGCTGGTCGACAACGCACGCAACGCGCCGACGGTTGCCGCCTGACCGCCCTCCCCGGCCGCGGCGGCGGCGCTCAACGCGAGTAGCCCGGAGAGGCCGGCGGCATCCTGGGTCGGGTTCACGGTGCCAGCCTTGAGCGGCTCATCGTTGTTGACCTGGCTGACCAGCGCGGACCAGGTGAACTCCTGCTCCGGCCAGCCAAGCTGGGCGGCGATCGGCTCGGGTACCCCCACGACCACCGGGCTCCGGGCGATCGATGCTCCGTTACCCGGGTTGAACTCGGATGCTCCACCGCCCTTCAACCGCAGCAGCCACGCCGACGAATCCGGCACCCAGACATCCGGGCCTACCGCGGCGCCGCTGACCTGACCCACCCCAGGGAGGATGGCACCGTGTTTGGCGGCGACGGTGGCGGCTATCCCGACCGGCTCGGACGCGGTCACGCTCACCTCAACGCAGGTGCCGCCAACCGCCGCGCCCGCGTTCTCCCACTCGGTCGCCGCGGAATCGACCGCCGGTGCCAGCTCAGTCGCGACCGCTACTGCCAGCTCGACCGAGCCGGAACAACTCGGCGCCGCGAGCTGCCGGTAGCCGAAGTATCCACCAGCAGTAACGACCAACACGCCGACCGCTGCGGCGACGCTGGCGACATGGATGTTCGTTCGGTTGCGATGGCGGCCTACAGACACGGGGGCCATCTTCCGGCTGCCGGCGAGGAACGGCTACCTCCGTTTAACTTTAGTTACGCAGAAGCAACATACGCCTCCACAATTGTTACGCTGCGTGAACACGAGAACTCCGTGCGCCGTACTCCTCCGTCCAGGGCAGGACACAGGTGGGGCTCCGGACCCCAACCGCCTCGTTGACCAGCGACGGCACGCCGGTCGACGGGTTAACCCGGAACACGCCGATCAGGTCGGCCCGCTCGTCCGCGACGTACAGGTTGGCACCGACCCGCGCGAAATGCCGGGGCCACTCCCCACCGGAGTCCACCTCGGCGACCAGCACCGGCAACTCGCCATCGGCCGCGAAGACAGCGATCGTGCCGACACCCCGGTTCGCGACGTAGAGGAAGTGCCCCTCCGGCCCGACCGCGACCTCCGAAGGCTGCACCTGCCCCGGCCGCCCGCTGGCCGGAACCCGGCCCCGGAACCGCAGGAAAGCGTCACTGGTGACGTCGTAGGTCAAAACCGAGCCGTCCAACTCCCCGACCAGCCAGCAGCGTCTTCCGTCCGGGTGCCGGGCCAGGTGCCGGGGCCCGACACCAGCGGCGATGTGCACCCGCGGAGCCCGTACCACCAACCGCCCCGGCCCGGCGTCGAGCTCGTACCGGTAGATCGAGTCGGTGCCGAGGTCAACCACGAGCAGCGGCCCTCCGTTTCGGCCCGGCACGACCATGTGCGTGTGCGCCCGCTCCTGCCGCTGTGGGTCCGGGCCATGCCCCTCGTGCCGGACCAGGTCGGTGCGCTCACCAAGCACCCCCTGCCGGTCAAGCGGGAATACCGTCACGCTCCCGTCGCCGTAGTTGGCCACGAAGAGGTGCCGGCCATCGTCGGCGACCGCGAGATGACACGGATCGGCGCCACCGGTGGGCCGGCTGCCCAACGCGGTGAGATCACCATCCGCGGCAACCCGGAAGGCGCTGACGCCGCCGGCGGCCACCTCGTTGACCGCGTACAGGACTGGTAGGTCCGGATGCCGGGCGAGGAACGAGGGCGCCGGGGTGACCGCGACCGTGCCGAGCGGCGTGAGCGCACCAGAATCCGGCTCCCGCTGAGCGACGACGATCCCCTCGCCGCGCCCCCCGGCGCCCGCCGTGTAGCAACCGAGATAGACGAACGCACCCTGAACCGCCACCGGACCACCCTCCGCGCCGACTCCTCCGATCCAACCAGAGGTTCGTCCACGCCGCGGCGCGTCGCGCCGGAACGCCACAACACGGCGCCACCTCTGGAGCAAGCACCGCCCGGGCGGGTAGCCCGTGCCGCACGCCGCCCTGGTCACGATCGACGAGCACCGCGGCGAAGCGGATGCCCCGCATCGGCCGGCACCGGATCAGACCGGCACCGGTTCCCCGTGCTGCCGGGCCACATGTTCGACGAGTGCGATCAACACCTGCTTGCCGGACTGCCGTTCCCGGGCGTCACAGAGCAGCATCGGCACGTCGGGGTCCAGGTCCAACGCCTCACGTACGGTCTCCAGGTTGAACCGGCGCGCCCCATCGAAACAGTTGACACCGACCACGAACGGAATCCCCCGCTGTTCGAAGTAACCGATGGATGGGAAACAGTCGGCCAGGCGTCGGGTGTCGGCGAGCACCACCGCGCCCAGCGCCCCGAACGCCAACTCGTCCCAGAGGAACCAGAACCGGTCCTGTCCCGGCGTGCCGAAGAGGTAGACCAGGAGATCTTCGTTGATGGTGATTCGGCCGAAGTCCATCGCCACCGTAGTGGTGGACTTCGCCTCCACCCCAGCGAGATCGTCGGTGCCGACCCCGGCATCGGTCAGCATCTCCTCGGTCTGGAGCGGGCGAACCTCACTCAACGCGCTCACCAGCGTCGTCTTCCCCGCGCCGAACCCCCCGGCGATGAGGATCTTGAGTGCGATCGGGATGCGGGCCCCGGTTTGTGGAAGTTCAGAGCGCACGGAGTCCACTGAGCACCGCCTTGAGAATATTGTTGTCGGGCAGGTACGGGCCGGCCGAAGGCTGGTGGACCGTCACCAGACCCCGGTCCACCAAATCGCCGAGCAGCACCCGGACGACGCCAACCGCCAGGTCGAGGCCGGCCGCCAACTCGGCTACCGGGACCGGCCGGGCGGCCAGTGCCACCAGCCGCAGGTGCTCGGGATGCAGGTCGAGGTGTACGGCAGGCTGCGCGTTCTGGTCGGCGAGGACGTACGCGACCAGGTCGAACCCGCCGGCAGCCCGAACACGTCCCCCGGTCAGGGTGTAGGGGCGCACCACCGGAACCGCATCGGCATCCAACCAGTCATGCGGCATGCCGGGCTCAGCCCACATCGCGTGGGCCCGCCGCCGGCCGGGCCGGGATGCTCATCTTCTCCCCCACCTGGGTCACCAGCATCGCCATCTCGTACGCCACCAGCCCGATGTCGGCGTCTGCGTCACTGACCACAGCGAGGCAGGCACCCTGCCCGGCCGTGGTCACGAACAGAAATGCCGATTCCATCTCGACGACAGTCTGTCGAACGGCGCCACCGGTGACGTGCCGGCTCGTGCCCCGGGCCAGGCTGGAAAGGCCAGAGGCGAGAGCGCACAGGTGTTCCGCATCGTCCCGTTCCTGCCCGGCGGAGGCCCCCAGCAGCAACCCGTCGGCGGAGAGCACCACCGCCTGCCGGGCGGGCGGCACCCGCTCCACCAGTTCGTCGAGCAACCAGTCGAGATCAACATTCTGCCTGGCAGATTGCAGCATCACGCGTCCCTCTCAGGTGCGGTCAGGGGTTCGAGATCGTTCGAGGGGTCGACCGGCTGAGCGCCGGGTCCGACCTCGGACATTGGTACTCGGGCGGCGGCAACCCGACGCCCCCTCGTCGTGCCGGCTTGTAGCGACGCCATTATCCGGCGGGTTTCCTCCGGTGAGCGGGGAGTCGGATCCGACGACAGGGACTGCCGACCGTCCACGGCCAACTGCCGCGCCATCGGCTCTTCCACGGTCGGTCGAAGCCGCTGGGTCTCGGTGGTCGCCGCATCTGGCACCGCCGCGCCCATCCGGCTCCGCGGCACCCCGGCCGGGCGCCGCCGAACCCGCCGCGGCAGCCCGTCGATCTCGCCGGCCACCTCGACGGGCACCGGGCCGGCATCGGCCCCGGCCGACTCACCGGCAGTCGGGACCGGCGTACGGTCGGCGGGCGCCAACGGCTCCGGCTCGGCGGGCGACCGACGCGGCGGCTCCCGCCGAACTGCCCGGGGGCCCGGACGCTCTCGCTCACCGCCGCCCAAGGCCGCCGGCTCCGGCTCCTCGGTGACCAACTCGTCCGGGATGAGGACGACCGCGGTCAGACCAGCCGACTCGGACCGACGCAGCCGAACCCGTACCCCGTGCCGGGCGGCCAGCCGGGCCACCACGAAGAGCCCGAGCCGGTCGGTCCGGGTTGGGTCGAACTCGGGCGACGAGGACAGCAGCGAGTTGGCGTCCGCCAACACCTCCCCGCTCATGCCAAGGCCATGGTCAGTGATCTCGAAAATGTAACCGTCAGCCCTGCGCACCCCGGTGACCTGGACCCGGGTCCCCGGCGGTGAGAACCTGGTGGCGTTCTCGATCAGCTCGGAGAGCAGGTGGATCAGGTCACCCACGGTCCGGCCGGTGAGACCTGCCGACTGCACGCCGCCGAGGTCAACCCGCTTGTACGCCTCGACCTCGGACAGCGCCCCCCGAATCAGATCGACCATGGCGACTGGGTTGCGCCAGCCCCGGCTCGGAGCTGAGCCAGCCAGAATCACCAGGTCCTCCGCGTGCCGCCGCAGCCGGGTGGCCAGGTGGTCGACCTGGAAGAGATCAGCTAGTTCGTCCGGTTTCTCGGCGCGCCGCTCCATCCGGTCGAGCAGGGCGAGCTGGCGATGCACGAGCCCCTGGCTACGGCGGGCGATGTTGAGGAAGACCTCGTTGAGGCCACGGCGCAGGTTTACCTCACCCTCGGCGGACCGGATGGCGGTCCGCCGCACCGCGGTGAAGGCACGCCCCACCTGGCCGATCTCGTCCGTGCCGAAATCGACCGATGGCGCTTCCCGCTCCACGTCCACCGTCTCACCCTGGCGCATCCGCGCCACCAGCTCGGGCAGCTGGCGTTCCGCCCGTTCGAGCACGGCGTGCAACCCGGCTAGCCGGCTAGCCAGGGAACGGCCGACCCGAACCCCCACCACCAGGGAGACCACGACCGCGACGAGGCCCAGCAACCCGGCGGAGGCAAGCAGCAGAAAGACGCGTATGGCCAGGGGCTTTGACCGATCGGCCAAGCCGTCGGCCTGGTTCAACTCGTACTCCCGCATCGCCTGCTGGACCGCGTCGTAGTCGGCCTGCCAGCTCGCAGCCGCGATCGGCAGCCGATCGGCGGAGTTCTCGATCAGAAGTTCCTGCATCTCACCAAGTCGGCGGAACTCCGCCTGCTCGGTCAACCGCTGAAACGCGCTACGTTCCGCCGCCGGCAGGTCGGCTACCGCCGAATCAGCGAGGAACCGCTGATTGGTGATCGCCTGCACGAGCTTCCGGTGCTCACCCTCGGCGAGGCTGCCCGCGACGAAGGCCCCGGCCAACACGGCGTCGGCCTGACCGAGCAGCTCGCGGGAGTGGCCGAGCCCGGTCACCGCCAACGCCTCCCGGTGCAGCTCCGGGTCCGGCAGCGCTGACAGCGCCGCGAATGCCTGGAAAGCCGACGAGATCATTCCGCTGTAGAGATCAACGATGTCGGACGGAGCTGTCTCTCCCCGGTCGATCTGACCACGCCCGGCTGGCAACGCATCCAGGGCAACGAGGAGCCGGTCCAACCGCACATCCAGCAGGTCGTCGGTGGCGTCCCGAAGGTCGTCGCCGGCAGCTCGACGACGCAGTTCGGCGATCGCCTCGTCCGTATGCCCCCGCTGTTTATCGAGGCCGACCTCGGCAGACTCGGCAGCCAGGTACACGACCGAAAGCCGACGCTCGCGTTGCAGCTCGGCGACGACCGCCTCACCGGGCCGCCCGAACTCATTGAGGAGGGTACGGGCGGAGAGCAGGCTCTGCGCGGGTCCAAACGTGAGCGTGGTGGCGAAAATCCACAGTGCCAGGAGCGCGGTTATCGGCGCCGCCACCAATGCGGTCAGCTTGTAGCGGATCGGCCAGTCGCGGGTGTTCAATCAGGACCTCGCCCAGATCGTGGGGGGCTGCGGGGGTGCGGCACGCGCCCGGGCAGCACCCGCCGGAACGCGCCCCAAATCGTACCGGGCGCCATTGGCGGTCGCCTTGGGCAGGATACGGAATTTGCTCCGGTTGCACTACCGTCTGTCTCGGCCATGGACGTGGCGGCCGGATGCCACTGGCCTGGACAGCGCGGCAACCAGCAGGTGCGCCCGCAAGCAGGCGACCGTGGCGGACCGCACAGCGGCTGTCCTCGACGCTGACGGCGTCAGCGTACTGTCCATCTACTATCCACCTAATCCGGCACCGTATGCCGGTAACAAACCCGAATGGGCGAGTTCCTCAGGCCATCGAAAAGTGCGCCGGACCGGGATTGATGCGCTGCCTCAGGTGGGATACCCAAGGCAGCGGAGGAGCCAGGTTGAGGAGTCGAGAATGCGCCAGAACGAGCAGCAGGCCGACACTGAGCACCCGGAGGGCGCACCCGTCGCAGCCGCACCAACACGGCCGAAGGGTGGTCGACCGGCGACCGGCGAAGAAAACAACCAGCGCGTCGCCGCGGACAAGGATAGGGACGATCGGCCCGAATTTCGCCGACCCGCCCCGGTCCCGAGCGCCTTCGGCGCGCCCTCAGTTGGCGGGGCGGTCGCCGCGTCCGCGCTGGCCGGCAGAGCAGAGGAGGCTCCGGACGCGCGGGCCGAGTCAACCGCCAGACCCGGCGACGGCGCCGTTGACATGGCGCGAGAAGGCTGGCGGGCGGACCCGACGGCCGAATTCCGCGGTGGCCCGGGTTGGGTGCAGCGGCGGGCCGAACGAGCTTCGGCAACTGCCGAGCCTTCCACCGCTCAGAGCCACCGCGAGCAGCGGGAGGACGGCGCACCCCGAACCGCCGGCTCCACCGCTGAGCAACGGCCCGACGCAGGTGGCATGGCACCCAATGCACGGGGTACGCGGGAAGGTAGCGCAGGTACGGACGGGAGGGCGACACCATGACCGATCGGGACCGGTACCGACCGTTGGAGGAGAGCGCTGAGACAGCCGCGGCGGTCGAGGATGACACCGGCGTCCCCCAGCTGATGACCGGCGGCGGTGGCGACCGGAACACCCCCGCCTTCGCCGCGGCTGGGGAGCAGGCCGACAGCGGCGCGTCGACCGAGGACCTCCTTGGCGACCCGTATGACTTCGGGGGTGGTGGGGACCGCATCCGCACCGGCTCGGAGCAGCCCTGGGAGCCGGAGGATCTGGTGGCGGCACGCGGTCAGGACCTGACCCCGGAGAATGTTGAACGGGCCCGCCGGGACCTGGTCGAGAAGGGCCCGGCGGCGATCGAACGTACCGTCCCCTGAACGAAGCCGCCGGAGTCCCGGGACGTAGCCGCCGGCGCCCCGGACCCGATCGAACTGATCGGGTCCGGGGCTCGGGGAACCCCGCCGCCCAAGCGCCTCACAACCCCAGCGGCTGGGTTCCAAATCAGGGCAGCGGCGGATGGGCGTTCTGCATGAGCTGCTGGAACTGCGCCGGGAACCAGGCACCGGAGATCGGCGCATCGGGCAGGGCCCCGGTGGGGCTGAAGCCGTTCCGGGCGTTGCCCTCGTACGTCGGGTCGCACATCCGGTCGAAGCCCTTGCCATCGTCGTTCGGGATCTCCTCGCTGGAGCCGTCCGACTCACCCGGTGGCTTCACCCAGACGTAGGCATCGATTCCCGGCTCCGGTGCTGCCTGCGGCCGCTCGCCCAGGCCCGCGCCAGATTGGTTGCACCAGTTGCCGGCGTGGATTCGTCGATCAACCCGACCACCGTCTACGTAACTGTCGACATCGGTCACCGGCCCGGGCCCGGCTGGTCGGGCGCTGCCACCCCAGCCGTTGCGGGAGGTGTCAATCAACATTCCCACCTCCGAGTCGAAGCCCTTGCCAACCAGTTCGTCCCGGAATGCCTGGGCGAACGTCAGCTCGTCCACGTACTGATTCCAGTCCACCCACGTAGACTGGCGGATCGTCTGACCGTTGACCGTGTCGTTGATCTGGAAGTAGGGCTCACGCAGTGCCGAGTAGTTGGCCGTGTTGACGATAAAGCCGTGCACGTTGTCGACCGTGCTGCCCGAGGCGGTGGCGGCATCCTTCAGGAGCAGGGCGACTGGGCTGAAGTTGGAGTCCCAGCCGATCCAGCCATGGTGGGCGGCGTCCACATAGTTGTAGACATTGCTGATCGCACCCAACGTGGCTAACGCATAGCCGATGCCGTTGACGTAGGCGCCGTTCTCCTTGACCAGGTCGCAGGTCGGAGTGGCGCCTGGGTTACCGCCAGTGTTGGCGTGCAGGTTGGGCAGCGAGTCGATCTCGATGATGTTGATGATCCGGAGGTCCTGATATGCCGGGTCACTCTGGATTTCCGCGATCGGATCGATGAACTCGGCCTGGTAGCGGGGCAACTCAGCGGGCGCCAGCTCACCGTTCGAGGCGAGCGCAGCGCAGTCCCGACCGGGCAGGTTGTAGACGACGAACTGGATGTAGTCCGCCCCCTGGCTCAACGCCTCGTCCAGGTGATCCCGCACGCCCATCGGTCCGTTGGACTGACTGTCGTCTGTGCCCTCGATGGCGGCGATCCGGTCGATCCAGACGGCGGTCGACGTATCCGAAACCCGGTTGCCACCGGGCACTGACTCGGCCTTGGCCTTCCACTCCGGGTTCACGTAACCCACCGCGTTCAGGTACGGGTTGTCCACCCGGCTTCCGGGTGGGGAGGTGGTGGGAGGCGGGGTGGTGGGAGGCGGGGTGGTGGGAGGCGGGGTGGTCGGCGGTGCCGTGGTGGGTCCGCCGCCGCCACCACTGCAAGCCACCTCGTTGAGGATGAACGACGCCGGTTTGGGGTTGCTACCACTCCACGAGCCGTTGAAGCCGATATCGATCGTGGCACCGCTGGCTACCGAACCGTTGTACGACTCGTTCTGTGCGGTGACGTTCTGCCCGGATTGGCTGTACCGGGCCGACCAGCCGTGCACAACCTGCTGGCTGCTGGCCGGGAAGGCGAAGCGGAGCGTCCAGCCGTCGAGCGCCTCTCCGGTGTTCTTGATACTGAGGGAGGCGGTGAAACCGCCGGGCCAGTCATTCGTGGTGTAGGACACCTCACACTGGGTCGCGGCGTGGGCCATGGTGACCGGCAGGGTCACCAACCCGCCCACGACCAAGGCACCGGCGCCGGCCAGCGCGAGGGACGGGCGCGGGCCGGTGAGTTTTCTCCACACATTCATGCCACAGATCTCCTTGGGCGAGACCGTTCCACGGACGCCCCGGCCGACCGGCCCGGTGGATGCCGACGTGGACAGCCACCGATGCCAGCGGATTCTTCCGGGGCCGTCCTGGACCGGGTGGTGGTGGTCTTTGCAGACCTGCGATGCAGGTCGGTCGGACCGGCAGGATGATCGTCCGGCGAACCGGTTGCCCTCGATACCCCTGCCGCTGCTGGTGTGGCTCCCTAGGTACACCGATTCTCCCATGGGAGCGCTTCCATCGCAATCCTTCAACAGAAGCGACTCCGACCCGTCAACCCTCGCAGGAATAACGGCGCACAACGCGGGAAGAGCACACCAGCCCATCGAGACCGATGGTCATCAAACCCTACATAGCTCCTAAAGCCGGAAAAGACGAAATTTCCCCTTCATAGGTTGTGAAACGGACTAACGTCTGCCCTAGCTCGGTTGTCACCGAGTTCAGGACAACAGTGGATGGAGTGACGCACGTTATGGCAAAGAAGCTGCTCGGGAAGGTCGTGGCAGGTGCGGCCCTCGGTGGCGCCTCCCTGCTCGTGTGCGCGCCGGGTATCGCGGTCGCGGACGATCATCACCGGGGTGATGAAGGCAAGGTCCAAGCCAAGCCGCATGCGGTCGAGGCCGGCCACGAGGTCAAGCTGCTCCAGTTCTGCCCAACGCCACAGGAGCACGCCTACGCCTGGTCGAAGGTGACCGGCAAGGTCCCGCTCCGGCCAGCTGAGGACCGGCGGGACGGCAAGGACTACCGGGGCAAGGGCGGTCACGGCTGGGAAGACAAGGGCCACGACTACAAGGGCCACGAGTACAAGGGCGGCCGGGGCAGCGAAGCCCGCGAAGGCAGCGAAGCCGAGCGCGGCTGGGGCAGCGAAGCCCGACACGAC
>NZ_JCANTD010000016.1:0-119605 GCF_059570675.1 Salinispora goodfellowii
TGTCCGTTCTCAATCAACCTGCTCCGGTCGCAGGGCGCTGACCTGGGCGGATCAGTTTGATTGAGAATACGGGTGGTCGGGTTTTCTCAGTTGATCTGCTCCGCGTTCGCGTTACGGGCTGGTTTTCTCAGCCTTTCTGCTCCTGGGGAGGCCTTCGTTGCGGATCTTGTTGGTGATGTATTGGCAGACCGAGCCGTAGGACAGCTCGGCGCCGTGCTCGTCGACGAGGCGCTCCCAGATCGCCCAGCGGGACAGGGGCGGCTTGTGGGCGAGGAGGTCGTCGATGATGTGGGCGTAGGCGTCGTAGACGCGGTTGCCGCGGGGTGGTGCGCGCCTGAACGCCATCGGGTTCGGGTCGGTGGTGAGGGCGAGCAGGACGGTGTCGGCCTGGACTCTGAACTTGCGGGTGATGGCCCGTAGTGATGGGTTGATCTTCGCCTCTTGGCGGATGGCGTCCAGGAGTTCACGGGCGCCTTGCTGGCCGCGGCGTTTGACCAGGTTGGCGATGCTGCGGGGCCGGCGTGGTGGGCTGTTGGGCTCGGCTTCGGGCTCACGCGGCGCGTCGTCGGATTCGGGGTTGAGTCGGTGGGGTCGGGCTTCGGTTTGCAGGGTGGAGAAGTGGCGGGTCAGGGCGTCGACGGTGCGGCCGGTGACCACGGCGAGTCGTGCGGCGCGTACAGATCCTTGGTAGGTGGGTGGGGCGCAGAGGTATTGGCGTAGGTAGCTGGGTCGTAGGTGGTTGGCGTGGGCGAGGCGGCGGATGTAGGTGCCGACGGTCTCGTCGCGGCGTGGGCGGGGTATGAGCGGCAGTGGTTGCGGCCGGTCGGTGAGCACGTCGCTGCTGGTGTCGGAACTGGTCATCGTCTTTTCCTGCGAGTGGTCTCGGCGGCGATGTCGACTTCGATGGCGTCGAGGCTTGTGCGGGTGACGGCTTCGGTGGTGTCGATGACGGCTTGGACGGCGGCGCTGCGGATCAGCCGTAGGAGGCTGCCGATCATGCCGGCGGTGCGTTGGTGCAGGTAGCGGTCGAGGTGGGCCAAGGTGCCGGGGGTGTGGTGGTGCAGGCGCAGGCTGGTCTCGAGGGCACTGACCAGGGCTGTCCAGTCGGGTCCGAGGGGGAACGGGCCGGTGGGGACCATGCCGAAGCGGCCGGCGATCTGCTCGCCTCGGGTGCCAGTGAGTAGGCCGTCGCGTTCGACGTTGATGCCCGCGTAGGCGAAAGTCGCGGGGATGCGTTCGGCGAAGTACTTGAGGGTGTCGGATACTTCGGCGCCGTTGCGGGTGGTCAGGCTGATGTTGTGGATCTCGTCGACGACGATGAGGCTGGTGCGGGCGTCGATGCAGACGCCGCAGACGGCTTCCATGACCTCGGTGATGTTGGATCTGCGCAGCAGTGGGATGCCGAGGAACCGGGCGAACTCGACGGCGATCATCCGGCCGGTCGCTGCGGGTGGGGCGGTGATGTAGACGACCGGGATGTCACCGCCGTTGTGGGGGTGACGCTGGCGGTGGATGACCTCGAGGGTCTTGGCCATCTGGATGATCGCGGTGGTCTTGCCGGTGCGGGCGGGGCCGGAGACGATCAGCCCGCAGCGTCCGGTCTCCGCGCGCCGGTTGAGGTAGGTCAACCGGCGGCCTTCGAGGGTCACCCGGCGGATGGTGGCGGTGGCGATGACCACGAGCTGGGCGTGGTGGGTGAGCCGGGCTTCGTCGTAGGCGAGGCGCTGGTCGGCGGTGAGGGTGGCCAGTCGGGCGTCGTCGAGCAGGTCGGGAACGTGCGGGGCGGTCTGCACGAACCGTCGCCATCCCGGCAGCGTGGTCAGCTGCAGGTGTTCCGCGTCGGCGTCGGGTTGGGCGGCGGGGGTGTGGGCCGCGGTCACCATCGTTTGGTTGCCTCCAGGTAGGGGTCGAACACGCCCAGCGGGACGACCTCGGCCAGTGCTTCACCGGAGTCGTCGTCGGGTGTGTCGGTGTGGGTGGGGCCGGTCTCGGGCTCCGGGGTGGCCTCCGGTTCGGGGCGTGGCCAGGCCGGTGGGGTGGTGGAGTGGGTGCGGGCGCGGACCCGCCGGTCCCGCTTGGACGCCGAAGCCGTCGGTTCAGGGCCGTGGTTGGCGCGGCGCAGCAGCGCCCGCACCGCCTCGGCAATCTCGGCTTCCGTGGCGTCGGGCAGCTTCGCGCGGACGTGGTCCCAGGCCAGTTCCCCGAATGGCAGCCCATCGCGGCGCAAATGGGTCCAGAACGCGGTGATCCAGCCGCCGGTGCCCGGGTCGCGTACCCAGATCCGGGACACGTCGTAGGGGTCGTGGTGGACCTGCCACAGGTTCTTGTGGGCCTTGTTTCCCGACGGCTGCCGGCGCAGCGGGTTGAGCTGTTCGGCGTCGTAGGTGCGGTGCCGGTGCCTGATGCCGTAGGCGTTGATCGCCTTCCAACAGGTCGGCAGCAGCGCGATGTAGTCCTCACCGGACAACGGGACCGGCAGGTAGCCGGTCGACTCGACCAACGCGGCGTACTTCTCGTTCGGGGTGAACATGCGCCCGGGCGTCGCCGGGTCACGCAGGCCGTCGTGGGGGCGGTTCTGCCAGCACGCCACGATCCACTCGTCGAGCAGCTCCTGCAGTTCCAGCATCGACCACAGCGCTTTGGCCTCCAGACCACGGCCCCGGCGTTCGGTGTTGGAGCCGGCGTAGCCAGACACGAACTGGGCGAACAGCGTCCCGACCGCCGACATCAGCTTCTCGACGTGCGGTTTCTCCGCCGGCGAGCCGGGATGGGTGGGCTGGAAGTTGATCCCCAGGAACGCGCAGGACGAGCGGAAGTTCCGCGACAGGAACACGCTGCCCTGGTCGACCACGATCGTCTCCGCAACGATGACCGGCCGAGCGGCGGCGTGTTCGAGCCGCTCGTCGATCTCGGTCAGCCGCTGGTGCGGCAGCACCGACCTCGACATCGCCAGCGCCTGCGTCCAGCCCGGCCGCATCGGCTCCGGCGTCAGGGTCCGGCCCAGCAGGATGCTGGCGTCGACCGACTTCGTGCTCGGGCGCAGCACCGCCGCGGTCACCGTCCTGGTCGCGACGTCGATCACCCCGGTCAGCTCCACCCGCCCCGGCGTGCCGTCATCCAGCAGGACCAACACGTCCAGCGGTGTGGAGTCCATCTCCATCAGCTCACCCGGAGCGAACACCCGAGGCCGGTGAAACGGCGCCGACGGGGCAGCCGCCACCGAGCGGCGGGTGCGGGCCGAACCGGTCGTGTGCAGGCCGACGGTCAACTTGTCCAGCAGCCGATACGACGTCGCCTTCGACGGCATTCCCACCAGGCCGTGGTGGCGCTCGTCGAGGATCTGCCGCGCCCGCCACAACACGTAACCACCTGTGCGGGTCGAGTCGTCGGTGGCCTCGGCGACCGCCGCCCGCACCGCCTCCACGACCCGCTCATCCACGCGGCCGAACCGCGAGGGCTGCCGCAGCAGCCGATGATCCACCAGCGCCGCGACCCCGCCGGACTCGTAACGCTGCCGCTGCCGCTTCACCGTCGCCCACGTCACGGCGTGTCCGGCCGCCCGCAACTCCGCGGCCTTGGTCTTCTCCCGGCTGGTCACCGTCGTGACCGCGGGGTCGAAGCCAGGCCGGGCCACCGCCCCGGCAGGGGCGTTCGGCGCCAACCCGTGGATGACCTCCACCACGTGCCGCTCCCACCACAACGCCTGCTCGGCCACGTCATCGGGCAGACGGTCCAGCGTCGCCGCGCCCACCGGCGCGGCAACGCCGCGCTGCCCGAGCACCGCGAAATCCGCCTCCGACAACAGGTGCGCCAACCGAACGCCCTCGGTCAAGCCGGCCTCATCGGTCAGCAGCACCAGCGTCCCGGACCAACCCACCACCGTCCGCACGATCCCGGCGGCCCGCACCCGGTCACCCGGACGCAGCCGCGGAAGCCGCCCGCTCACCACGGCGACCTCGACACGTGCACCACCGTCGCCGAGTCCAACAGCGCACCGGCCAGATCCGCCGAAAGGACCTGCCGCCAGAGCAGGTGGAACAGCACCGGCAGCACCAGCAGCCGATCCCCGGCCCGCTCAGCGCCCTCGAACAACGGCGCGGGCCGGTCGAACACCTCCACCAAACGGGCCACAACATCCTCGCGCCGGCCGCAGCGCGGATGCCGATACCGCGACAACCAGCGCACGTTCGCCGCGAACACCGACTCCACGACACCCACCCGACGGAACCGCCACCCCACCGCCGAGCAGGCCGCCGCCGTCACCGCGAACGCCTCCGCGTCACGAGCCTTGATCCGCTCGTCCGGGCGCACATCGATCACCAGCCCGGTGCCGTCCTCGACCCGGACGAAGTAGTCCGGCAGATGCCGGCGCACCCCGTCTCCCGCCGGCCAGGACAGCCAGAACGGCTGCGAAGAGATCCCCACCACCGCCGGATCGAAGTCCAGCAGCATCACATGATCCCGCTCCAACCACGACTCGTAGCCCACATGCGCAGCCATCGTCGATGACCACCAGCGGCCAGGGAAGTTCCGCTGACCCTTGAACATCGCAAACGACCGCGCCGGCGCGACGTCCTCGAACCGCACCGCAGCACAGCGCGTCAGCGGCTCACAGCGCAGCTCACCGCCCTCACCGACGAACTCGATCAAGAAATCGGCCGCGTCGACGACGCCGACAGCGGCGGCGGAATCCGAAGACGATCTCACGAAGCTGACAAACGAGCGTCAGCCCTGTGAGAAACCGCCTGACGGCCATCCACTCACAGGCAGCCGGAGCACCTTGGCTGAGAAAACCTGCCAGTCGGAGCAGAAACATTGAGAAAAGAGCAGGTCAACTGAGAAAGGACAGAGGCCAGCCGAGCGGACAGGAACCGGTTGTCAGACATTCGTGAGATCGCTAGGTGTTCGCCACAGCTCACAAACACCGGTTTGAGGGTGTCAGCGCACCACGGCGCGGCGCGGAGCCGACACCACATGAGCGAGCACACGCCGCAGCACCACAACCCGCAGCACGATCCCACCGTCGACACCGGCCTCCTGGCCGGGGTCGACCCGACACCGACCGACCTGGTCGCCGGCGACCCGCCGGTACCGCTCACCGTCTGGCGCACCGCCCGCACCCCGGGCGACGCCGGACGCAGCATCGGCACCCGGCTGGCCGACCGCCTCATCGCCGCCTACAGCCGCCCCGGCGAGGCGGTCGTCGACCTCACCACCGACCACGCCCTCACCTCCGCCTGCGCGGCCGGGGCCCGCCGGCACCACCCAGCGTGGTTCACCGACGCGTCCAGCCTGATCATCGGCCCGGCCACTCCCGTCCCGCTCGCCAGCGGGATCACCGGCGACGCGGACGAGGAGGAGGACCTGCCGGAGATGGGCGCCTGGTTCGGGGACGACCTCACCGACCCGGACCTGCACCCACCGGCCGACACGGGCGCCGGCCTGCCGTCCGGCGGCTCCCTGCAGCAGGCAACCAGTCTCGTGGTCGCCTGCTGGCCCCTCGACCCCAACGCGGCTACCAACCGGGTCCGGTTGGCGTGGCTGCTGGCCGCCTGCGCCCAGCTGCTGCAGCCGGGCGGCTGCCTGATCCTCGTCGTCACCGTCCCGGCCGGCACCACCGCCGGCCCGGAGGACTTCTCCGGCGTGGTCCAGGCCGCCGCTGGCGTCGGGCTGGGCTACCTGCAGCACCTTGTCGCGGTTACCGCCGACACCGACGGGGACGCGTTCGTCTACCACGTCACCGACGAGGAACTGCTCACCCTCACCACCGCCGTGAGCGACCGGTGGCGGGTGGCGCACCTGCGGGTCCACGCGGACCTGATGGTGTTCAGCCAGGCCCAGCGCCCGGCCCCGCGCCGGAACGGACGCGAGGGCGGTGGTCGCCGTGGCTAGGCACCGCGCACACACCCCCGAACCGTCCCACGAGCAGACCACGACCACTGCCGCCACGAGCCCCGACCCGATCGGACGCCACCGGGCTACTCCCGGCCCGGAGGGCCTGTCGGTGTGGGCGACCGCCCAGTCCACCGGCCCCGTCCAGCGCCGCGGCCGGTACGTCCGTGAGTCGGTGCAGCACCCGGCGCGGATGCTCCCCGCGATCGCCGCGCACGCCGTCACCGCCTACACCAAGCCCGGGGACCTGGTGCTGGACCCGATGTGTGGGATCGGCACCACCCTGGTCGAGGCCATCCACGCCGGCCGCGACGCGATCGGGGTGGAGTACGAGTCACGCTGGTCCGACATCGCCGACGCCAACATCAAGCACGCCCACACCCAGGGCGCGACCGGCCGCGCCGGCGTCATCCGCGGCGACGCCACCCGCATCCTGTCGCTCGTGCCCGGGGCCCTGGCCGGCCAGGTCGCCCTCGTCGTGACGTCGCCGCCGTACGGGCCGACCGTGCACGGCCTCGTCCGGCCCGGCGCCGACGGGGTCGCGAAGTTCGACAACGCCTACAACGACGGCACCGACAAGGGCAATCTCGCCTACCGCGACCTGACCGGGCTCGCCGACGGGTTCGCCCAGATCCTCGCCGGCTGCCACACCCTCCTCAAGCCTGGTGGGGTCGTCGTCGTGACCGCCCGACCGTGGCGCAAGCACGGGGAACTGGTCGACCTTCCGTCGGCTGTCATCGGTGCCGGCGTCCGCGCCGGCCTCACCCCTGTGGATCGGTGCGTGGCGCTGCTCGCCGCCGTCCGCGACGGCGGGCTCGTGGCCCGGCCGTCGTTCTTCCAACTCCAAGCCGTCCGTAAGGCGCGGGCCGCTGGCACCCCGATGCACCTGATCGCACACGAGGACGTCCTCGTGTTTGTCAAGAGCCAGGAGCTGGAAGCCGGGGTGGTGGCGTGACCGCACCTACCCACCGCTACCTGTCGCTGGGTGCCGGTGTGCAGAGCTCCACGCTCCTGCTGTTGGCCGCCCAGGGCAGGATCCCACCGTTCGACGCTGCCGTCTTCGCCGACACGTCGTGGGAGCCGGCCGCCGTCTATCAGCACCTGGACCGGCTGTCCGGGATCGCGGAGCGGGCCGGGATCGAGGTCGTGCGCGTCAGCGTCGGGGACATCCGCGCTGACGCGCTCGACCCGGCCCACCGCTTCGCCAGCATGCCCCTGTTCACCCTCGGGCCGGCCGGCGAGCGGGGCATGGCCCGCCGGCAGTGCACCGCCGAGTACAAGATCAAACCGATCAAGGCGGAGGTACGGCGCCGGCTCGGCTACCCGCACCCGAGGCGGGTGCCGGCCGACGTGTTCGCGGAGATGGCGATCGGGATCAGCCTGGACGAGATCGGCCGGGCACGCGACGCCGACGTCGCCTACATGCGGAACGTCTTCCCACTGCTGGACCTGGGGTGGCGGCGCGACGACTGCCTGCGGTACCTGCGCCGGCACGGTCTCGGGGACACCCCGAAGTCGTCGTGCGTGGGGTGCCCGTTCCACGACGACGGCTTCTGGGCCGCCCTGCGGGAGGACAGCCCGGCCGAGTGGGCGGACGCGGTCGCCTTCGACCGGGCGATCCGCCACGGCTCCGCCCGCGCGAACGCCGCCGGGCAGCCGCTACGCGGCCAGTTCTTCCTGCACCGACAGCGGGTGCCACTCGACGAGGTGGTACTGCGTCCACGCCCGCGGCAGGCGGACTCGCCGAGCTGCGGGCCGTGGCCCTGCCCCCACGACACTCCCGTGCCCGGCGGCGCTGACCGTGGGGAGGTGGCGTGACCATTGCCCACCCAACCTCCCCACGGATCGGATCGCTCTGCACCGGCTACGGCGGCCTCGACATGGCCGTCGAGCTGGTGCTCGGCGGCCACCTCACCTGGTACGCCGAAACCGACCGGCACGCCACCACCGTCCTGGCCCACCACTGGCCCCACGTGCCCAACCTCGGCGACATCCGCACCCTCGACTGGAGCAGCGTCGCACCCGTCGACATCCTCACCGCCGGATTCCCCTGCCAGGACATCAGCAACGCCGGTAAACGCGCCGGCATCACCGGAGAACACTCCAGCCTCTGGACCCACATCGCCACGGCCGTTCGCATACTTCGACCCCGGTTGCTCTTCGTGGAGAACGTCGCCGCGCTCCTGCGACGCGGGTTCGACGTCGTCCACGCCGACCTGGCCCAGATCGGGTACGACATGAGCTGGACATGCCTACGCGCATCCGACATCGGCGCAGCCCACCGCCGGGACAGGCTATTCCTGCTGGCCACACCCACCGTTCGGCTGGGAGGGGGTGCGGACGCTGCCGACACCGTGCGCCCGTGATGGGAAAGGGCCCGGTCACCAGTACGGGCTGCCTGACCTGATCGAGGCGTCCGGCTCCACCCGTGGCCTGCTGCCCACCCCGAGGGCCAGCGACACTGGTACTCCAGGACGGCGAGCGGGGGCCGGGTTCCGGCCCCCGCTGTCGCAGGTCCTGCTGCCCACCCCGCGGGCCACCGATGGAACGAAGGGCTGCCCCGGGCAGCGCGGCTCACACGGCGACCTGACACTGCCTTCGGCGGCTGTGCGGGTACCGGCCCGGACCCTGCCCACCCCGCGCGCGTCCGACGCGCGCGGGGCTGGCCAGCACGGCGACGGCGGTGCGGATCTACGCACCACCGTCGCCGGGCTCGGCCAGCCCGACGCAGGCCGGTGGGGCGTCTACGCCGCCGCTGTGGCCCGCTGGGAGCTGCTGCTCGGCCGGCCCGCGCCGGAACCCACCCAGCCGGGCCAGCACGGCAAGCCCGTCCTGGCGCCGCGGTTCGTGGAATGGCTCATGGGCCTCGACGAGCACTGGGTCACCGACCCCACTCTCGGGCTGCCGCGCACGGCCGCGCTACGGGTCCTCGGTAACGGTGTCGTCCCCCACCAGGCTGCCACCGCGTTGCGGCTCCTGCTGTGCCCCCTGCGGTGAGACGTGCCCGCGTGACCAGCGGTCGCCGTAGGTGGAACACCCTACGAAGAGTTCTCCGCCTGGCCTACCTGCTCGGTGCTGTTCTCAGGTGGTGCGCCCAGCCAGGTGCGGACCGTTGCGATCTCCTCGTCGGAGAACGTGATCTCGGCAGCGTCGGCGCGGTTGAGAACGTTGCCGACGAACGCTGCTGCGATCTCGTCGGCTGTCGGTGGGGGTTGGCGGTGCAGAGGGCAACCGCCGAACGATGTGCCCCGCACGACAAACCCGACGGCGTTGCGGCTGATAGGCAGACCCTGTTCGCGAAGCTGGTCACGGGCCCAGCTGGTGCATTGCGTCCAGTTGAACCGCTGGGATCGGGCGTATTCGGCGAGTGTCCGGTAGATCGCCGGCCACCAGGGTTGCGGCATTCGCGGCAGATCGAGCTGGTGGCCCAGGCGCTCGACGGGATCCGGCAGGGCGACGCGTTGCGGCGTCGCGGTGGCGGTCGTCGGAGCCCGGTGGCGGCGGGTGTCCCAGAGCAGATGCTGCGACATCCGCAGGTTCGGCAACGTCAGGCTCGCCACGGCCCGGGCGAAGCTGCCGAAGCCGAACCAGTTGCTGTCGCTCACCGAAGGACCGAGCTGCGTCCGCAGCCGGGAAGCGAGCGAAGCCATGTTCACTGGCTCGGTCGCTGCGGTGTACTCGTAGGTCACGATCGACCGGAAGGCCTCGTACGCCTCGCTCTGACCAGCGTCAGGGGTGTCACCGTCGGCGGGGTTCACATGCTCGTCGAACCCCTCCTCCACCTCGCTGTCGGCCTCGTCGTCGAGGTCGACCGACTCGCCCTGCACCAGTGCCAGCAGGTGCTGGCTGTCGAGAACCTGGTCGGCGATCGCGGTGAAGGCCTCGGCCGCGTCGGCCGGTGACACGATCATGGTTCGCCGGTCGGAGCGGCGTAGGCGTTGCAGCAGCGGGGTCATGTCGGAGTCGCCGGAAGCGATGACGAACTCCTCATAGCGGGTGTCGGCGGACAGCGCGTCAACGGCGTCGACAACGATCCTGATGTCGGCCGCGTTTTTGGTGCTGCTGTAGCGAGGGCAGTCGATCACATCGAAGCCGGCGCGGACGAACGACGGCCGGAACTTCGAGAAGTACAACCGCGTTTGCTCCCCATCCGGGTCTGCGCGGTACACCCAGCCCGCGGGGTTGAGGTAGCAGCGCAGGACCAACCAGCGTCGTACGCCATCCGTCGTGGCCGTTGTCGCTAGCCGGCGCAGCCATCCCCCCGGATCTTCGGCGAAGTGAACCGCCACGTCCGGGTCCAACTTGTAGAGGCCGCTGAACACGTTGTCGAAGTCGAGGTAGAGCGCCGCCCGAACGTGATCCACGAGCGCAACCTACCAACGCTGAGCAACGGCGCCATCACCCCGCCTTCACGGCAGTACATGTGATGGCGGGGTGATGGCGTGCTGCGAGCGAAGTCCGCACCTGCCCGACCAGACCTCACTCTCCTTTCCCCCTTCGAGACTCGGGAGTTATCGCCGTGACCACGCACGACATCGATCCCACAGAAACGTCCAGCACCCCCGCCAGCGGTGGCGGGGTGTGGACCGAGGAGCGCATCCGCGCGCTCGGCGCGATCACCGACCTGCCCACCGCCGGACGTGTCTTCGGCCTGGGACGCGCCCTGTCCTACGACCTCGCCCGCACCGGCGACTTCCCGGTGCCGGTCCTGCGGGTCGGCGCCCGATACAAGGTGCCCGTCGCCGGGATCCTCACCGCCCTGGGTCTGTCGCCGACGTCCGGCGACTTGACCCTGGGCGGGATGCGAAGCGTCGATCACCAGGACGAAATCAGCAGCATCGACCCGCCGCACACCGGCGGCGACAGGAAGAAGGAACCGTGACCCGCACCCGCAGCCCCGAAGGGGCCCTCACCAAACGCTGCACCTGCACCGACCCCGACACCGGCAAGCGGCTGGGGAGCCGGTGCCCGAGACTGCGCCGGCCGGGCGGCGGCTGGCACCCCACCCACGGGGTGTGGGGCTACCAACTCGAACTGCCCGTCCGACCCGCGCGGCCCCGCCGGCAGCTACGCCGGTCCGGCTTCGACAGCCGCGACACCGCCGCCGCCGAGTTGCGGCACGCCCGCGCGCTGCTCGATGTTGCCGACGGCGACACGCACGTCGCGGCGCAGATCGGAGACCTGCTGCACTCCTGCCAGCCCGGCACCCCGCTGCCCGACCGCGACGCGGTTGCCGCCCGTGTCCGCGCCGGCGTGCCCGCCTCCGTGCCGACCACCACCGGCGAGTACCTGAATGCGTGGCTGGACGGACGGCGGGGACTGGCGGAGAAGACGGTGCGCGGCTACTCCGACCACATCCGCCTCTACCTGATCCCCCACCTCGGTGCCATCCCGATCCAGAGCCTACGGACGGCCCACATCGAGGGCATGTTCACCGCCATCGCGGTCAAGCAGGACGAGATCCGCGCCGCCCGCGCAAGCAACGACCCCGAGATCCGGGCGAACGTGAAGGGCGTCCGGCCGATGGGCGCATCGAGCACACACCGGCTGTACGCCACGGTGCGCAAGGCACTCAACGACGCCGTCGTCCGCGCAAAGCTGATACCCACCAACCCCGCCCTCGGCGTCGAGTTGCCCACCGCGAAACGACCCAAGGCGCGGGTCTGGACCGCCAAGGCGGTCGAGCACTGGCAGTCCACCGGCAGGCGTCCCAGCCCAGTCATGGTGTGGATGCCGCAACAAGCCGGACAGTTCCTCGACCACGCGCAACGCCACGACATCGTCCTCTACGCGATGTTCCTGCTCATCCTGCACCGAGGCCTACGCCGCGGCGAGGCCTGCGGTCTCCGCGACCACGACGTCGACCTCGACGCCGGCTACCTCACCGTCGTAGAACAGATCACCACCGTCGGCTACACCCCCATCGTCCGGCCGGTGAAAAGCGACGCCGGCGACCGGGTCATCCCCCTCGGCCCGAAAACGATCACCGCCCTGCGCTCCTACCTCGACATGCGCCGCCGCTGGCAACAGGTCAACGAAATCGGATGGCCCGACAGCGGCCGATTCTTCGTCCGCCCCGACGGCAAAGCCTGGCACCCCCAGACAATCAGCGACCGCTTCGACCACCTCGTCGCCACCGCAGGCCTGCCACCCGTACGGCTGCATGACCTGCGGCACTGCGCCGCCACCTACCTGCGCCACGGCGGCGCCGACATGAAGGAGGTCCAGGAGACCCTCGGTCACTCCACCATCGGCCTGACCTCCGACACCTACACCACCGTCATCCTCGAACTCGAACGGGGCAGCGCCGACGCCGTCGCCGACCTCATCCCGCGCAGCGGCACGGCCGCATAGCGTGAGAGACGCACGTCCAGTACACCGACGCCCTACGAACTCGCCCGGTTGAGGGGCCTAGGCGGCTTCCTTGCCCGCCACCCCCCGGCCTGACAGCATCTGCGCATGGGCATCTTCGACTCCGTCGCACGCGGCATGGGTAGCCTCCGCCCGCTGACCGACGAGGAACTCGAAGACAAGCACGAAGCGCTACGACAGCGCTACGTGTCCAGCAACAATGTCGGCGAGGCGTCGAACCTCTACAACGAGCTGCACCGCTACGACGAAGAGATGACGCGCCGCGCCAACGAGGCCTACGAGCGCGACAACCCGGACGCGACCACCAGGCGCCGCGAACACGGCTGGTACCTGCCCAATGGCGACTAGCGATCGCCCTGCCGGGCCTCGGCTCCGTCGACCTCGGCCACTGGGGCTGTCTCGCTAACGGAGACCTCTCTGCTGCCAACGCCCTGACACAGAAAGGTGCCGTCAGATCCACACTCCCCGATCGCCCACCTGTCAGGTTCAGCGGGGCTTGCGGCCGGTAGTGGAGGCGAACTGGTAGCCACGCACCAGCACCGCCGGGTCGGCCATCAGCTCGGCGAACCGGTCCAGCTCGTCGTGGGACAGGTCCTCGGCGAGGAGCCGGTCGCGCAGCTGGGTGGCGTTGTCGGCGTACAGGCGGCAGCCGGCACTGCCCCCGGCCCAGGTCTCGGCGACCCAGCGGGTGTGGACCTGCTCGAAGCCGTTGGCGAGCAGGAAGGAGGGAACCTTGTCGCCCCAGTGCAGGCCGACCCCCCGGCCGGCGAGGACGTCGAGGATGGTGTGCACGACGCGGGTGACGAGGTCGTTGTCGCTGTCGGCGGGGGCGTGCGCGGACACGGGCGCGTAGACGATCTCTCCGAGGACGAGGTGCCCGCCGGGGCGCAGCGCGTTGATCATCTGGTGGAGCAGCAGGTGCCGGTTCGGTAGGTGTTCCAGGACGCAGCGGGCGGTGGCGACGTCGATGGTGCCGGGTTCGACCGGCAGCGGCTGGGTGCGCAGGTCGCGTTGGTAGACGTCGAGCACGCCGGTGGGGTTGAGCATGCTGGTGTCGATGTCGACGGCGATGACCTTTCCGGTGCGGCCGACGAGTTCGCACAGGTGCCGGGCGATGGAGCCGGCGCCGGCGCCAACGTCGAGGGCGGTGTGCCCGGGGTTGACTCCCAGGCGGGTCAGGTCGTCGAGAGTGACCGGGTCGAGCATCTCCTGCAGGGGGTGGAGCTGGTGAGGGCTGTTGCGGAACTGGTAGCGCTGCGTGGGTGCGGTGGCCGTCATGGAGTGACTCCTTGGGTCGTCGTAGTGAGGCAGGGCAGGGGCGTTGTCAGCGGCCAGTGCTGTTGCAGCCGCGGGTACAGCGGTAAGGACGGCGTGGCTGGCCGGGGACGGGCGGTGGGTTCCCACCAGCGGCGGGTGGCGTGGCTGTGGGCGAGGTAGACGAGGTAGGTCTGCGCTCGCCAGCCGAAGGGACCCAGGTGGGCGGATTCGTAGGCGAGGACTTCCCCGGTGTCTGGGTGCAGGACGAGCAGGGCGCGTCGGTCGCCGCTGGTGGCGGCGACCGCGATGCCTGGGCGGCCGGAACGGTCGACTACGCGCGGGTAGTAGGTGAGCGAGCTCAGCCCGGCCAGCAGATCGAGGGTGGCGGCGCGGCCGTCCCGGCGAGGGCTGTACCAGGTCGACAGGTACGCCAGGTTCGCCAGCACCTCAGTGGAATCGGCTGGTGAGGGCTCATCGATACGCAGGTCTTCCCGCAGCACGTCGGTGCGGGTGAAGGGGTCGATCAGCCCGACGCTGTAGAGGTCGCCGGGTTGCCACCAGTCGTGGGTGACCGGAACGACGCCGGTGGGGTGCTGGGTGGCGAGCTGGCCGCCGGAGCGGTCGTCGCCGCGCCAGCGGACCACCTCCCGCACCGCCGCCCCGGAGCGGGCGGGGTTGTTCCACTGCCGGTAATGCACGAGGTCATACCGGCCCGCGACGGTGTCGCACGCGCTGGCCCGCAGGCGTGCCGCCAGCGCCAGCAACGGAGCACGCGCCGGCTGCGGGTACGCCACCTGAGTTCCCTGGTAACCGGTGCCTCGACGCGCCGCTGCAAGCATGGGCTGCGGCGCCGCTGAGGTGGGACAGTGCACGGAACTGGGCTGGGCGGGGATCGGTGCTGGCGTCGTCACGGCGGGTATGGCGGTGGCGGCGAGCACTACCAGGGCCGCCATGGTCACGGTGGGGGTCACCGGTGTGCCTGCCCACGGTTGGGCAGAGCGGGTGAGACCAGGGCGAGGTGGTCGCGCAGCGCCTGCTCGGCCTGTCCGTCGCTGGTGGCGATGGGTCCGGTGAGGCGTCCGTCGGCGAGGACGTGGACGGTGTCACTGAGTGCGGCGGCGGCGCGGGCGTGCGGCACGGCGGCGAGGACGGTGACGCCGTGGCGGGGCAGTTCCCGCAGCGCGTGGGTGACGTGTGCGGCCACGGTGGGGGCGAGTCCTTCGGTGGGTTCGTCGCACAGCAGCAGCCGGGGCGCGGTGCGCAGGGCGCGGGCGATCGTGAGCATCTGCTGCTCCCCGCCGGAGAGCTCGTGGCCGCGGTGGCGCAGCCGGGCCGCCAGGGCCGGGAACATCTCCAGCAGTTCATCCACCGCCCAGGCCCGGCTGTCCGGGCGGCGAGCGGTCGGGCGGGCGACGGTGAGGTGCTCGGCAACGGTCAGCGACGGCCACAGCCGTCGTCCCTGCGGGGCGAGGGCGACCCCGGCGCGGGCGGCGCGGACGGGCGTCCAGCCGGTCACGTCGCGGCCGTCGAGCAGGACCCACCCGGTGGTGGGTCGCAGGTGTCCGGCGAGGGTGTGCAGCAGGGTGGTCTTCCCGGCGCCGTTGGGCCCGGCCACGGTGTGCACGGCGACGGCCGCCAGATCGACGGTGATGTGGTGCAGGACGGGGGTGTCGGGGCGGTAGCCGGCGGCGAGGTCACCGATGCGCAGCATCGTCACCCCCGGTGCCGAGGTAGAGGGCGGTGACGGCGGGGTCGGCGCGCACGGTGTCGGTGGGGCCGTCGGTGTGGCGGCGGCCGTGGTGCAGGACGGTGGTCCAGTCGGCAAGGGCGGCGACGACGTCCATGTGGTGCTCGACGAGCACGACCGCCATCCAGCCGGGTAGACGCCCGAGGATGTCGAGCAGGCGGGTGGTGTCGGTGTCGGTGAGGCCGGCGGCAGGCTCGTCGAGTAGCAGCACGCGGGGCTGCCCGGCCAGGGCGACGGCGAGGTCGAGCATGCGGCGGTGCCCGTGCGACAGCGCGGCGGCCGGGTAGTCGGCGTACCCGAGCAGGCCGACGAGGTCGAGGGCTTCCGGAGGCGTGCGTTCGGGTTGGTGGCGGTGGTGCCAGCCGCCCATGCGCACACAGTCCAGCAGGGTCAGGTTCGGGTAGACGCGGGGGTGTTGGAAGGTGCGGCCGATGCCGGCGCGGCCCCGCCAGGCCGGGCCACGCCGGGTGACGACTTGGCCGTTGTAGGTGATGGTGCCGGCCTGAGTGCGGGTGGTGCCGGCCAGGATGTTCAGCAGGGTGGACTTGCCGGCGCCGTTGGGGCCGATGACGGCGTGGCGGTCGCCGGGGGCGACGGTGAACGTGTCCAGGTCGAGGACGGTCAGCTGTCCGTAGGCGTGGCGCAGGCCGGTCGCGACGAGGCCGTTGCCGTGGGCGCGGTCGATGTCACCCGGTTCGCGCTGCGACGGCACGTCGTCGGGGTCGATGCGGTGGACTGTCCTCACGGGGTGCTCCTGGTGACGGGCTGGGCCGGGCCGTCGGGCATGTGAAGAGCGGGACGGCGCCGACCGTGACGAGGAAGGGGCAGGCTGGCCAGTCGCGCGGGAAGAGCGATCAGGCCGCCGGGCAGCAGGTACACCGCGGTGACGAACAGGGCGCCGAGGAGTAGGGGCGCGTGACCGGGCAGCCAGGCACCCACGACGTCGCGCACGGCGAGGACCGCGATGGTGGCGGCGGCGGCACCGGGCAACGAGGTGGCGCCGCCGATGACCACAGCAAGCAGCGCGAGGGCGGCGGTGGTGAAGCCAACATCGGCCGGGGTAATCCACCGGTGGGTGTGGATGAGCAGGGCCCCGCCGATCCCGGCGAGGGCGCCCGCGCCGGTGTGCGCCGTCCACAGGTAGGCGGTGACGTGGTGGCCGCTGGCGCTCGCGCGGACCTCGTTGCCGCGCACGGCCGCCAGCAGCGTCCGCTGGCTGCCGCCGAGCAGTGCCACGGCGGCGGCGGTCGCGGCGATCGCCACGAGCGTGGCGTAGAGCAGCACCGTGCGGTCGGTAGTCAGCGGCGGCAGGCCGGGCAGCAGACGAGGGGCGGGGATCCCAGCGAGCCCGTCGGTGCCGCCGCTGACAGCGCGCCACTGGGCGGCGGTGATCGCGGTCAGTTCCGCGACGGCGAGGCTGAGCATGAGGAACACCGTGGCGCGGTAGCGGACGAGCACCGCGCCGATCGCCCCGGCGGTCAGTGCTCCCGCCCCGGCCGCCGCCAGCAGGTGCAGCGGGGCGAGGTCGGTGCCGGCGAGGGCGAGCCGGGCGGTGGTGTAGGCACCGGCCGCGTACGGGGCGACCTGGCCGAGCGTGGGCAGTCCCGCGTGGCCGGTGACCACCGCGACGCTGACCGCCAGCACCGCCAGCGGCAGCATCCGCGCGGCGGTGGCGTGCAGGTACGGATCCGGTGACACCGCCACCGCGCCCACCACCGCCGCTGCCAGGCCGAGCGCCGACCACGGGTGCGCGCGTCGTGCCAGCGCGCGCACGACCGTCGCCGCCATGTCGTGCCGTGGACCGCTCACGCCGACGCCCCTGTGGGGAGGCTGGTCCGGCGGGCCAGCAGCACCACGGCCATGGCGCCGATCAGCAGGTACGGGGCGACCGCCGGGAACGACGTCACGCCGACGGTCTGCACGACGCCCACGGCGAGGGCGGCGGCGAGCGCACCGGGCACGGAGCCGAGGCCACCGCAGACCACGATGATCAGCGACAGCAGCAGCGCGGTGTCGGCGGTGTGCGGGCCGACGCCGAGGATCGGAGTGGTCAACGCCCCGGCCAGGCCGGCGAGAGCCCCGGCGGCGACCAGGACTGCCGCGTCCACCAGGCGGGGGTTCACCCCGATGCCGGCAACCATCGCCCGGTCGTCAACCGTGGCGCGGATCAGCCGTCCGGCGCGGGTGCGGTGCAGCACCACGTAGCCTCCCGCGACGACAGCGACAGCGACGCCCAGCACGGCGAGCCGGTCGACCGGATACCGGTGCCCGGCAACCCAGACGGTCGCCTCCAACACCTCAGGCAGGCGAGGTCGCAGCGTGTCGGGGCCGTAGGCGGTGGTGAGCAGGTCGGCGCCGATGAGCGCGACACCGAAGGTGAGCAGCGCCTGGTCGAGGTGCCCCCGACCCCGCAGTGCGGCGGTCGCGGCGGCCAGCACCCCGCCGCCGGCGGCTCCCACACCGGCCGCCAATGCGACCGCCGCGGCAAGGCTTGGCCAGGTCCCCGAACTGGTGGCAGCAGCGACGTAGCCTCCGGCGGCGATCAGCGTGCCGTGCGCGAGGTTGAGCACACCCCCGGCGCCGAACGCGACGGTCAACCCCGCGGCGGCAATGGCCAGGAGCAGCCCGTAGGCGACGCCGTCGACGGCGGGTATCAGGTAGGCGTCCACGCGCACCGCACCCCCTTCTCGTGTGCTTGGTCTGGTCAGCTGGCGGGCAGGGTGGTGAGGTCCTGCACCAGGACGTTGGACAGCACTGGGCCGTCGTTACGGACCTCGCGCAGGTACCAGCGCTGCACCGGGCGGTGCTCGGTGGGGTGGAACTGCCAGTCCCCGCGAGGGGAGACGACCCGCCCGACCTTCCCGATCGCGGCGTTGAGCTTCTCCCCGGTCACCTCGCCGTTCACGGCGGTCAGCGCCCGGTCGAGGACGGCGGCGGCGTCGTAGGAGGCCATCGCGAAGGTCGTCGGCTGGCCCGGATGGCCGGCGGCGGACCAGGCGGCGACGAAGTCCTGGTTGGCCTGGTTGGCGAGGGTGGGGCTGTAGTTGAGGACGTTGCGGATGCCGGTGGCCGCCGGTCCCTGCGCGGTGAGCACGGACCCTTCGGTCAGGAAGCCGGCGGCGTAGAGCGGGACGTCGGCAAGGTCGGACTGGGCGTACTGCTTGACGAACGCCACCGCCGCGGCCCCGGCGTAGAAGGCATAGACGGCCTTCGGTTTGGTCTCGGCGGCCTTGTTCAGGTACGGCAGGAAGTTCTCCGTCGCCGGGAACGGCGTGAACAGGGTCTTCCCGTCGGGGTTGGCGAGTTTCCCGCCGAGGCGGGTGAAGGTGTCGGTGAAGCCCCGCAGTTCGTCGCAGCCGCCCTGGTAGTCCGGGCCGATCGCGTACACCTGACCGTCGCCGACCTGCGCCTTGACGTACTCGGCGATGGCGATGCCCGGCTCGTCTGAGTTGTAGGAGGTGTGCCAGGTGTAGGCCAGGTCGCGGGGCTTGCCGCCGACGGGTGCGAACGCTGGCCGGGCGTTCGCGCCGAGCAGGGGCATCTTCCGCTGCGTGGTGAGGGTCTGCACCTTGTCGACCGTCGCGCCGCCGACCAGGCCGGTCAGGGCGACCACCTGGTCGCGTTCGAGGAGCTTCTGCGCGGCGGGGACGGCCGTGGCGGGGCCGTCGCCCTCGTCGGCCACGACCAGGTCGATTTTCCGGCCGCCGAGTTTGCCGTCGTGGGTGTCGAGGTAGAGGCGGAAACCGCGCTGCATGTCCTCGCCGACGGCGGCGTAGGTGCCCGACAGTGAGACCAGCAGCCCCACACGGACCGTGCCGGAGTCGGTGGCGGTGCTGCTGCACGCGGCGCCGGTCAGCAGGAGACCCACAGCGGTCAGGGCGGCGAGCCCACGTCGCAGGCGTGGTCGGGGATCAGACATCGAAGATGCTCCTTCGTCAGGGGTGAGGGGCGGGTTCTGCGGGCGCTCAGGGCTGCGCGACCGCCGAGCGGGGCGTGGTCTGGGTGATGACGTGCTCGATGAGGGCGATGAGCAGCCGGCGGACGCTGTCGCGGTCGCGGGCGTCGATGTCGACGATCGGCACGTCCGCGGCCAGGGCGAGGGCTTCACGGATGGCCGATGCGGGGTAGGAGCGGGCACCGGGGAACTGGTTGACCGCGACGACGTAGGGCAGCCGGACGTGGTCGACGTAGTCGAGGTGCCGGAACGAGTCCTGCAGGCGGCGGGTGTCGACCAGGACCACGGAGCCGGCGGCACCCCGGACGATGGCGTCCCACATGAACCAGAAGCGGTGCTGGCCCGGGGTGCCGTAGACGTAGACGGTGACGCCGTCGACGTCGAGGCGGCCGAAGTCCATCGCCACCGTGGTGGTGGTCTTGGCCGGCATGAGGGTCGTGTCGTCGTCGGCGTTGCCGGCGGACATGCGAGCCTCGGTCGTGACCGGCGCGATGTCGGAGACCGCGCCGACGAGGGTGGTCTTCCCGACGCCGAACGGCCCGGTGAGCACGATCTTCAGGCTCGGCGGCCCGCCGGCGGGTCCCCGGACGGTGAGGGCGGGTGCGGTCATCGCCGGCCGGCCGCCGCGGTGGTGAGTGTGCCGGCGAAGGCGGGGGTGAGCTGGTCGCCGACCTGCTCGGCGAAACGGCCGAGTTCCTCGGTGACGAACGCGAGGTCCGCGTCGCGGGTGGCCAGGGTCAGCAGCGACGCGCCGGTGCTCACCGCCACCAGAATCAGGAACCCGTGCGCCAGCTCGGTCAGGTTGCCCCGCACCCCGCCTGCGGACAGGTCGCGGGCGGCACCGTTGAGTAGGCTGTTCATTCCGGCCGCCACCGCGGCGAGGCGCTCGGCGGCGTCCCGGTTGAGCCCATCGGTCCAGGCCAGCAGCAGCCCGTCGGCCGACACGGCCACGGCCCGGCTGATCCCGGGCACGCGGGCGACGAGGTTGGTGTTCAGCAGATAACTCAGATCGCTCATGACTGGCCCTTCGACTGGGGAAAGCGGCGCTCGAGGCCGCGCTGGTAGGCCCCCGCCGTACGGGCCAGGCCACCCATTGAGCGGACCGGCGCGTCGGCAGCGGGCAGGGGCGGGGGTGTGAACGCGGACATGGGCTGCCGCTTCGGCAGGCCGTTGGCCGTGGTGGCGTCCTGTCCGGGCAGCCCGCGCGCAGGGGTGGAGGGCATGTGCACCGTGGCTCCCTCGACGAACCACGCCGGAGCCGGCAGGTGTCGGGCCGTCTCGTCGTAGGCCGGCGTCGACTCCGACTCAGTCGCCCGACGGGGCACCGGAATCACCGGCAGCGCCTGGGTAGGGCAGTCCGTCACGCTGAGGCTGGACGACCGGCGCCGGGCGGGCAGCGCGGCCGAACCGCCGCGCCGGGCCGGTGCCGCCGTGGGCGCGGGCAGGGTAAGGCTGGACGCGGGCGTGCCGCCGGGAGCACGCCGTCCGGCGATCGGGCCGGCGGGCAGCGCGGCCGGCTCCGGAACACTGATCAGGAGCTTGTCGGCGGGGATCTCGACCTCCGCTACCGTGCCGTGCGGCTGTCCCGGCAGCAGCCGCACGCGCAACCCGTGCGCCGCGGCCAGCAGCGCGACGGTGGCCAGGCCCTGGCGCCGGATGTGCTCCACCTCGATCATCGGCGCGGGCTCGGCCAGCTCGGCGTTGAGCCGAACCAGCAGGTCAGCCTTGATGCCGGGCCCGGTGTCGGTGACCTGGATGATCACCCGGTTGCCCAGCAGATGCCCGGTGACCACCGCGTCGCCGGGGCTGTAGCGAGTCGCGTTGTCCAGCAGCGACGCCAACAGGTGCACCAAGTCGTCGATCATCGGTGGCGGCACCAGCACCCGCTCGTCGATCACCCCGAGCCGCACCCGCCGGTACTCCTGGATCCGGCCCTGCGCCGCCTGCGCCACCGTCACCAACTCCGCCGGCTGCGGATGCACCGCCCCCAACGACCGTCCCGACAGCACCAACAGGCTCTGCGTGGCGTGCAGCAACTGCGCGGCGAGACTGTCCACCGCGAAGAACGTCGCCAGGGTCGCGGCGTCCTTCTCATCACGCTCGGCCATGTCCAACTCGCGCAGCAGCCGATGCGTCATCCCCTGACACCGCCGACCCACCGCCTCCACCGCGCCGGCCGCCACCCGCCGCTGCCGCGCCAGATCCGTCGAGATCCGGTACGTGTTCAACGCCAGCGTGTCGAACGCGGCGGCCACCTCGTCCACCTCGTCCCGCGCCGGATCGGGTGCCAGCGCGGCAGGCGGCGGCGGAACCGACGCCGGGTCGGCAGGATCCGCCGCGTCGACCCGGCGGACCAGGTCCGGCAGGTCCCGCTCCGCGACCCGGGTCACCGCGTCACGGACCCGCCGCAGCCGCCGCGCCAACGCCCGACCCTGCCGCCACGCCAGCACGGCGGCGGCCACGGTCAGCGCCACGGCGACCGCCGACAACACACCCGTGGTCATCCACTGCTGTCGGCGTTGCCGCCCCACCTCGGCGGCGATGTCCGCGTCGACGCGGGTCTGCACCTCGTGCAGCCGGTCGCGCCGCTCACTACTGGCCGCAGCCCACCGGGACGCGTTCACCCGCAACCGCTGACCCACCTCAGTACGGGCGACCTCGTCGTCGAGACGCTGCGCCGCGAGGACCTGCGGCCCGGACAGCGCCTGGTCCAGCCACGACCGCCACCGCGCCGGCGACCGCTGCGACACCGCCAGCAACGCCTCGTCATACCCGGCACGGGTCGCGGCCAGCTCCCGCTGCACCGCTTGCGACACCACGGCACCCTTGTTCGCGACTACCGCTGCCTGTTGGATACCCGCGTACTGCCCGGCCTGCGACAACGCCGCCGCCACCCGCAACTGGTCGGCCACCGCACCGTCCGCACCGCCGACCTGACCCACGGTCTCCCGCACCGCCAGCCCCTGCGCGAGCACCGCCCGATACCGCACCAGCACCGCCGTCAGCGACGCCGACCGCGCCTTGACCTGCTCCCGAAACACCGGAAGCAACCGCAGCTGCTCGTCGAACGGCCCCACCAGCCGACTGACCGAATCCGAAGCATCGAGCTCGCCGCGGCGCTGCCGGTAGGCGTCCACCGCCCGGTCGGATGCCGCGACCTGCTCGAGATAACCGTTGAGGCCACCCGCCGGATCACCGACCAGCCCGCCGGCGACCTGCCGCTCCCGGTCGAGTTCGTGCAGCACCTCACCCACCGCGGCCGACACCGCCACCAGCGACTGCAGGCGGTCGGCGCTGCGCGCCTGACGGCTCGTCGATGCCACACCCCACGAGGCGAAGACCAGAGTCGCCGCCAACGGGATCAGCAGCAGGAGCGCAAGCCTCCGAGCGACAGGCACAGCAGTCCTTCCCACGGTCCGGCGAATTGGCGCGGTCCTCCGCGCTACGGTCTTGCTCTGCAACGGGCCGGGGCATAACCCAGGCATCGTCGGCGACGAGAGTGACTAAAGGCGAAGACCGTCGATGTCGGTAAGGCTCGCCGTGCACGTCTGACAATTCGCCGACAATCCGCCCTTACTCGATGGCGGCCAGCGCGCCTGGGATGGCCGGCGAACATCGCCTACCGACGCGCTGCACCGCGGCTTGACCCGTCGAGGCCGCCCAATGTCCGGGCCGGTCAATGTCGGAGCTTTGTCAGAGGTCAGGGCATCGGGTTATCGACATCCGCGCACGCGGCCGTTAATGGGGCATCACCGTGAGCGCCAGCGGCGCGGACATCGGTGACGGGCGAGCCGGCCGCCGGCTGGTTCGCCTGCCTGTGCCCAACGCTCCCGTAGGAGGGATGTGCCATGGCCCCACGAACCATGCCCGAACCGGCTGAGGTCGGTCGCCGAGCCGCCGAGATCCTCGACCTGATCACACGCCACTCGTCGTCCGAGCGGCTGCGCAGCTCGTCGATGAAGTACTCCAGCTGCTGGGCGACGTTCACTGGGTACCCGGCGATCAGCCGGTGGTCCCTGGAACGGGACGCCGGCCCGCTGCTGACCGAAGCGATGCGGGTCCTCGCGCTCAAGGCCGCGGTGTTCGAGCTGTCCGGCGGCGACGAGGAGGCCGCGGAGCTGCTGGTGCCGGCGCCGGTCGACGAGATGATCCACGCCGTGCTGGCCCAGTTCACCCTGATGTCCCGGATGCAGCGCGACCTCGGGGTCACGTTCCCGCACGCCACGGAGCTGGAGGAGTTCACCTACACCCGCGGCTGCCTGACCGACGCGTACTACGCCGCCGCCGGCTGGGGACCGCAGCCGCTGCGGTACTGGCTGGACTCCGCCGAGGTGACCCGCCGCCTGAACCAGCTCAACGCCCACTACCAGGCCGCGGGCCTGGGACGTGACGGACGCAGCCACGACTTCGACTTCGACCAGCCGGACCCGGCGACCGCGCCCGTCGGGGTCAGCGGTTAGCCAGCTCCACCGACAACACCCGCCGCATGGCCGCCACCACCTGCTTCGGGTCGAATCTCTCGCCGGCGAGGCGCTCGGCGCGGGCGACGGCACCGAAGATCTGCTCCGACGGGGCGTCGCGCAGCACGGCGACGAGCCAGCCTTCCAGATCCACCAGGTCGGCAGGAAGCACCAGGGAGGCAGGCGTCGGCGCCGGTCGTGACGCCTGGTCGGGGACAGGCTCACCGCGTGAGGCGTATCTGCCCGGTGGCAGTCCGACCCGGTACGGGTGCACACACACCGCGATGCCCTCGGCGGTAACTCGCCATCCGATGTCCGGGTTGTAGGCGAACTCGGGTCCGGGCCGGTCGACCACGTCGAATTGGCCCGGCCCGAGCTGCTGGGCGGGACACACCACGCACGTCTGCTCACACCACTGCGGTAGCGGCCCGGACATGGCGCCGATGCTACGGCAACCAGGAGGTATCAGGCCATGACCGTCTTATCCCCTCCCCGGGCCGCCACCGTCGACCGCGCCCTACGCGACGCCCAGCGATGGTGCACCGGACACACCATCGACGACCGCCCCGCCTTGGCCCACGCGGTCCGGGTCGCCGTGACCATCGGCGAACATGTACTACACCCGGACCCTGATCTGATAGCGGCAGCGCTGCTGCACGACATCCCCGACTTCGCGCCCCGCACGCCGGACATCTACCAGGTCCTCGCCGTCGCCTACGGCCCGCAGGTACCGCGGATCATCGCCGCCCTGCACGCCGAGCACCAGGCCCTCGACATGCCGGACCCGCCCATCCGCGTCGACGACCTGCCGGTACTGCTCGCTTCGACCGCCGACAAGATCGTCGCGCTGACATCGCTGCTGCGACGGGCGCATACCAGCGGCGACGTCACCGACTTCCTCCGCAAGCGCCCGGCGCTACTCACGCTGCTGCCGCACTTCCGGGCCTTTCGCCAGGCAGCCCACCCCCGGGTACCGGCCGGAATGTCGGCACGCCTCGACACCGCGCTGGCGCTGCTTGAGAGAGCCGCCACCGGTATTCAGGCGGCGAGCAAACCATGATCGCCATTGGTGCCGCGTTGGCGGACCAGCTACGCCGCGACCTGCTCACCGCCGCTGGCCATCAACAGACCGGTGGGCAGGTCATCCAGGAGTGGGAACTGTCGACGGTGCAGCGGCTGTACCTGAGCGACGGCAGCAGTGTGATCTGCAAGCTCGCCACATCGCCGTTCACCGGTGAAGCCGCCGTGCTGCGGCACCTCAACGAACACGGCGCCGCCGTGCCCCATCTGCACGGCTACACGCTACGGCCGCACGCACTGGGCATGCTGATGGGCGACCTGGGGGACCCCCTCCGTTCAGCAACTATCGCCGAGGCCGCAGCCGCCGCCAGCGCAATCCACGCCATCCCGCCGGTGCCGACGCTGCCCGTGTTCGACCAGCGGACCCTGGCGCGCCTGCCCGAGCAGGCGCTCGCCGCACTCGACGAGCTGCACCGCCAGGGCCGCTTCGTCGACTCCGGCGCGGCCGAGGAACTGCTACGGCGGCTGGTAGCCGTGGCGGGCAGACGCGCCGACGGCGCCGAGCGAGAACCCTTCGGGCTGTGCCACGGCGAGTTCCACCGCAGCTCGCTGCACGTCAGCCGCGCGGGATGCCGTCTCGTCGACTGGGCGAAAGCATTCACCGGACCAGGCCTGCTCGACCTCGCCACCTGGTTCGGCACCCGCAATGCCGCAGACCCCGCTCAACTCACCCGCCTGATCCGCGCCTACGTCGCAGCCGGCGGCAGTCCCGACGCCCACTCGGACCGCGGCGGCCTGCCGGCGGCTCAGTGGGCGCTGGGATGGCACCGCGTGTGGGCAGCCTGGTGGTTTCTGACCACGGCCGCCGCAGGCCACCACCGGCCCCACACCGATGGCTCTCACGCCCAGGTCGTGCACCGCCAACTGCACGCTGCCGCGCAACTGCTCGGCGGTAGTCCCTCGGGATACTCGTCGCCCCAGCGGAACAAGCTCGCGGCCCCGCCTCCGCAGGCGTACTCCCACTCGTCCGGGGTCGGCGGCCGCAGGCCCCGGCGCTCAAGTGCGGCGATCAGCCAGGCGTGGTCGCGTTCCTGGTCGTCGTCGAGATCGGCCTCGTCATCGGATTCAAGAGCGTCGGCGTCCTCGGCGCGGACCGCGAAGAGCCGGGCCGGCAGCGACACCCGACGTGACACGGATGTCGCCGCCGCCACGAAACGGTCCAGCGGCCCGGTCAGGTCGTAGCCCGCAGCGGCCTCGGTGAAGTCGGCGAGTTGCCGAGCGCTGGGCACGAAACGGTCGGCATCATGGCCGAGCCGCACGGTGCCGCCCGGCACCAGGGCGAAGCGGACGCCGTCGCGTTCGAAGAAGGCGACCCGTCCGGTCCGGTTACCGAACACGTGCGGACCGATGCCGGCGAGACGGGTCTCGGTGGCCCGGGCGATGGCGGCGGCGGTGCGGCCGGCGGCATCATCGGAGAGCTCCAGCCAGTCGGACAAGGTGAGATCGGCGTACGACATGCTCGGATCATCCCCTCGGGGCTGGTGACACTCGCTACTGGAAATAGGCACTCGAGGCGAGAAACTTCGTCATCGAGTCGCCGTCCGCGACTCTCCGCACCTCGTGGATGAGGAAATCTCCGCCCGGGCCGTCGACGAACAGTTTGAATGCGTCGCTTCTCCCGGCGATGAAGCGGGAGAGCTGCTCGCCGTACCGTTCACAGTCGGCCCACTCGCGTACCGACACCACAGAACCGGAGCCACCGTCCGAAGCGGTGAGGCCAGCGCTGGACAGCCATTCCCGAAAGAAGCTGTTGATCTCGGTATCGTCACCGATGAACTGGACCATCAGGTCAACCATCGTGGCACCCGTTCCATGAGCGGTCGGCGTCGTGCGGGTCAGCCGGCTTGGTGACGCCCGCCGGCGGCCACGATCGCGGCGGCCGCCTCGTCGGCGCGGGTGTGCCGGCCGGTCCAGGTGGCCAGGTTCGACTTCTGCACCGCCCATGCGACCACGCGCTTCCCCGTCGAGGTCGTGACGGTCAGGCCGCCGTAACCGGGCGCGGCATCGACCACGTCCGCAAGCGCGACGTGCCGTTGGCCGTACGGATTCCGCACGATCAGCTCCGTCCCGGTGAGGATCACCGAGGGGCGCAGCGCGAAGCGCCACCAACCAGCCAGCGCGCCGAGACCGGCGAGCAGACTCACCGTCACGTTGCCCCAGAGGAGCCAGGTGGCGACGACCAGCAGAGGGATGAGGGCGAGCACACCGACCCGCCCGAGCGTGGAGACCCGCCACGTCCGCGACATGGTCTGGGATCGTAGCGTCCTCGGGGAGGCAGCGCTGCCCGCGCCCGGGACGGAGCGGGTCGACCCCGTCACGTCGCCCCGTCGGTCCCGGCCCGGCTGTTCGCGTGGGCCCAGATCCCCTGGATCATCGGCGTCTGGTGGGTGTACGCGGGTTGCTCCTCGAAGAGCAGGCGTTCGAGCTCCGGCGACGGGCCCCGCTCGGCGAGCAGCCAGGCGCGCACCCGCCAACCGCCGGCGCCGAGGAACTCCCGCCGGTCGGCCACCTCGACGAGGTGCTCCCGGTCCAGCAACCGCAGAAGTCCCGGCACGTGATCCAGCCACCCGCTGCGGTCGTAGCCGGCGTCGTCGTCCGCGTCCAGGTTCCGGCCGTACTTGTTGGTCTCTCGCTGGCACCAGTAGGAGGCCGAGTTCCCGGAGGGGTCGACGACGTAGTCGAGGTTCCACCGCCACGCCTGCGTGCAGTCCGAGTCGATGAAGGCCGTCGCGTGGCACGGCCCTCCGTGGCGTTGTAGATCAGCTCACCGGAGTGCCCGACCAGGGAGAGCACCGCATTGTCCGTCTTCCAGCAGAGGTCGCCGGTCTTCTTGGTGTTGTTGGCCGAACCGCCCATGTCCCGCCCGCACCCCTGGTAGCGGCGCTCGATGAACCCGCCGATCGAGGGCTCGAATCCCTCACCGATCCACGTCGGCTGTTTGTTGGAGGCGGCCTGCTGGCCGTCGACGGCCTGCGAGGAGTAAGACAGGCCGATCTGCGGCGCCGGTCCGCCCAACGCCGGGGGCGTGCGCATCGGATACGACCAGGTGAAGGCACCGGTGCTGCCGCCGGCAGCCCAGGTCGCCGACGGGCTCAGCGGGGTCGCCGAGTAGTCGCCGGCCGGACCGGAGGCTCCAGCCGTCGCCGCGACCAGGGACTGCGTCGCGCCGACCGATACCTCGGCCGACACCGACATGGTCGCGAGGTCGTTGCGTGACGGCGGGGGCGTGCCGGCACACTCCTTCCTCCCGGGCGTCGTCAGCGCGCACCCCGGGAGGGACACCAGCCGGAGCCGGCTGGACCAGTCCGCGCCGTAGGCCGTGGCGAACGATCGATAGTCGAGGCTCACCCTGGTCCGGCCGGCGGTGGCGACGCCGTCGGCGCGGCCGAGCCGCAGTACCACGCCGGCCACCCCGGCCTGCGCGGTCGTCTGTCGATCGAGAACCTCGACGCGTACCCGTTGCGGGGCCTGCGACGCACGCGGCGCCGCGGCCACGCGTACCGGCAGCCGCCCCGCCTTGACCGCGGCGGCGCCGGCCGTCGCGAGGTCGGCCACCTCGGCGCCGGTCGTCGGCCATACCGGCGTCGGTGAGAAGGCTCTCCCCCCGACGCCGATCACCCCCAGTCACGTTGGCGACATCTCGTTGGCGTGTCGTCCAGTGCCGGCGACACGTCGCCCATGGCGGACGGCGAGCGTGAGCGCACCGATGAGCGCTTCGAGAGCGAGAGCCGCCGGGTGGACCCGGAGGCGTTCGACGAACTCGTGGCGCGGGTCCGCACCGACGGGCACGCCCTGATCGACACCGTGGTCGGGCAGTGGCGGATGGCCGACGACCGGCGCGGCGAGGTGATCCGCCGGTACCCCTCGGACGCCCACGACGCGCTGGACACCGTACTCAATCTCGCCCGGCTGACGCCCGACGTGGCCAACGGGCTCGCCACCGGCCGGGAGAACGCGGGCGACCTGTGGCGCAGCGCCCGGGATTTCGCGGGGGCCGCCCGGCGGGAGACGGAGCGGGCGCTGGGCCCCGCGGCCGACACCGACGACGGCCGGTTCCTGCTCGACCTGACCGAGTATGTGGTGGAGCGCAACCGCTGACCGACTCGCGTCAGTCCTCCACCCAACCGTGCTGACGCCCCATGGCCACCAGCGCCCGCCGGGCCTGCAGGATCTGCGCACCGGTCATGGTCGGCACGTTCGCCAGCAGCAGCTCGGTGAGCGACGCCTCGAACTGCCCGACCGCCAGCACGTCGCACTCGTCGTCCTGCACCGGCGAGGCGGTGCGGGCCGGCACGGCGTTGCTCGCCCCGGCCAGCGACACCGGCGGCGGGTCCAGCGTCACGCTCGCGACCTTGGGGCCACGATCGGACTGCACGACCTCGTAACTCACCGTCATCCCGGCGGTGACCGCGTGCCGCTTGTCGCCGAAGTCGTTCGCGTGCACGAACACGTCGTCGCCGCCGTGCGCCGGCGCGATGAACCCGTAACCCCTGACGTCGTCGAACCGAACGATCGTGCCTCTTTCCACCACAAACCACCCGCCACTCGCCAGCCGAGCCAAACGCCTGTCCGACAGCCTAGCGAGCGTCGCCGTGACGGTTCTCACCGCGTCACCGAGGCAGGTCAGCGGCGTTGAGCGGGTACGAGCGGTACCCATGACGTCGTCTCCCGAGGTAGCCATGACCAGCATCACCGACCCGGTCGACCCGGCACACCTGCGGGCCGTGCTCGACGGACCGTGGGCCCGGGTCCGCGACGCGCACCGCGCACACCTCGACGAGCGTTTCCTGCCGGTCTACGGCGAGACCGGCGACGAGGCGCGGGAGCGGATCAGCCGCCTGCTCCGCGAACTCCCGGTCGAGCTGGGCATCGGCGGTGGCTTCCCCACCGAGTACGGCGGCGACTCCGACGTCGGCGCCTCGATCGTCGCGATCGAGATGCTGGCCCAGGTCGACCTGTCGCTGATGGTGAAGGCGGGCGTGCAGTGGGGCCTGTTCGGCGGCGCGGTCGCCGCCCTCGGCACCCGCCGGCACCACGACGCCTACCTGCGCGACATCATCGCCGGCGACATCTTCGGCTGCTTCGCGATGACCGAGACCGGCCACGGCTCGGACGTCCAGCAACTGCGCACCACCTGCGTGTACGACCCGCGGACGCAGACGTTCGACCTGCACACCCCGCACGAGGCGGCGCGCAAGGACTACATCGGCAACGCGGCCCGCGACGGCCGGATGGCGGTGGTCTTCGCCCAACTGGTCGTCGACGGGCGGCGGCACGGCGTGCACGCGTGGCTGGTGCCGATCCGCGACGACCAGGGCAACCCGTTGCCCGGCGTGACAATCGGCGACGCCGGCCCGAAGGCCGGCCTGCTCGGAGTGGACAACGGCCGGCTCCGCTTCGACCACGTGACCGTGCCGCGCGACATGCTGCTGGACCGCTACGCCCAGGTCGCGGCCGACGGCACCTACTCCAGCCCGATCGAGAACGACTCCCGGCGCTTCTTCACCATGCTCGGCACCCTGGTCCGTGGCCGGGTGAGCGTGGGCGGCGCCGCCTCGGCGGCCACCAAGGCGGCGCTGACCATCGCGGTGCGCTACGGCGACATCCGCCGCCAGTTCGGCACGCCCGACGCCGAGCGGGAGGTGCTGCTCAACGACTACCTCGCCCACCAGCGCAAGCTGCTGCCCGCGCTGGCCACCACGTACGCGCTGACCTTCGCGCAGGCCGAGCTGGTCACCGCGCTCAGCGAGGTGCAGGGCGGCGACGGCCCGGTCGACGAGCACCGGCAGCGGGAGCTGGAGTCCCGGGCCGCCGGCCTGAAGGCCGCGCAGACCTGGCACGCCACCCGCACCATCCAGATGTGCCGGGAGGCGTGCGGCGGCGCCGGCTACCTGGCCGAGAACCGGCTGCCCGGCCTCAAGGCCGACACCGACGTCTTCACCACGTTCGAGGGCGACAACACGGTGCTGCTGCAACTGGTCGCCAAGGGGCTGCTCACCGGCCACCGCGACGAGTTCGGCTCGCTGGACGGCTGGGGACGCGCCTCCTTCGTCGCCGACCAGGTCCGCGACATGGTGCTCGAACGCACCGCCGCGCGGGCGTTGATCGAGCGGCTGATCAGCGCCGTGCCGGGCCGCGACGAGGAGGTCGCCGTCACCGACCGCGGCTGGCAGCTCAAGGTCTTCGAGGACCGCGAGCGGCACCGCCTCGACGGCGCGGTCCGCCGCCTGCGCAACGGCGCCGCCCGGAAGAAGGACCACCCCTTCGACATCTTCAACGACGTGCAGGACCACGTCCTGGCCGTCGCCGCCGCGCACGTCGACCGGGTGACCCTGGAGGCGTTCGTCGCCGGCATCGAGGACGTCACCGACCCCGCGGCCCGGGCGCTGCTCTCCCGGGTCTGTGACCTCTACGCGCTCAGCGTCATCGAGGCGGACAAGGGTTGGCTGCTGGAGCACGGCCGGCTCACCCCGGTCCGCGCCAAGGCGCTCACCTCGGTGGTGAACGGCCTGCTCAAGGAGCTGCGCCCGCACATGCGGACACTCGTGGACGGCTTCGCCGTCCCGGACGCCTGGCTGCACTGCGCGATCCTGCGCGAGGAGCCCGACCGGCAGGAGACCATGGCCGCCCACGACGTCGCGACCGGACCGGCAGGCACCGTCAGCTCATCGCGAGACTGACGGCCCAGACCACGGCGGGGCAGGCCACGCCGGCCAACGCGGCCCGCAGCGCGCACCCCGTGCCGTACGTGCGACGGCCGGCAAGTTCCCGATCGGTCGCCGCGGGTTCCCGGCTCACCACGAGGTAGCGGCCGGTCCTGGGCAGCGTGAGCGCGGCGAGCCCGCTCTCGCCGTCGAGCGGGCCGCGCGTCCCCTGGATACCGGCCGGCGGGCCTCGGTAGGTTCGCTGTCATGAGTGACGACACCTTCCGTTCGGTGGAGATCGAGCGCACCGGCCTGGCGAGCTACACCGTCCGCAACGCCCGCGGCGGGTCGATCTCCATGGGCTCGGGCCAGGGCGACAGCTTCACGCCCGTGGAGCTGCTGCTGGCCGCCATCGGTGGCTGCACCGCCGTCGACGTCGACCACATCACCACCCGCCGCGCCGAGCCGGACGGCTTCTCCATCGTGGTCAGCGGCGACAAGATCAAGGACGAGTCCGGTGGCAACCGGATGGGCAACCTCCGGGTGGAGTTCACCGTGACCTTCCCGGACGGGCCGGACGGCGACCGGGCGCGCGAGGCGCTGCCTCGATCCCTGCGGCAGTCGCACGACCGGCTCTGCACCGTGTCCCGTACTGTCGAACTCGGCACCCCCGTCACGGTCGTCGACGTCGCCGGCGCCGCGGACGGGTGAGCCTTTCCGGTGAGGTAGTGCCGGCCCGCACCCGTCACCCGGTCCGCCGCCGACCCGCTGCACGATCATCGGCACCGGGTAGGGGGCGTCGGCGAGGTACCGTTCGCCCGCGGCGAACACGCTTCCGTCGGATGTTGAACTGACTCGTGTCACCCTCGACGACCAGCGGCCGGCCGCTGTCGTGGCCGACGAGCACCGCCCGTCCGCCCCCGGTCGCGGCGACGTCCAGCAGTCCCGAGTTCACCGCCGAGGGGCCCAACGGCACGTGCCCGGTCCAGGTGGCGCCGTCGAAGTGGCCAGCGTACGGCTGGCCGCGACCGTGGCGGTGACCAGCGTCGCCGCCGACAGGCCGCGTCGGATCGATGAATTCATGACGGTCTCCCCGAATTGGTGAACGGCCTTCAGCATCACGCCCGGCCACGGTCCGCGCGCGCCGCGCCGGTTTGCCGTAACGGAGCCGTAAGGACGCCGGCGGCCGGCGTGCCACGCCCGACCGGCCTATCGCGGTACCGCCCGGAACCACGCCTCCCGGTCGGCCGGGTCGGGTCCGCGGCGGGGCAGCGTCGGCGGCTGCTCCCCCGCCACCGGCGCGTAGTGGTCGAACGTGGTGGTCAGCACGGCCTCGCCGCCGGTGAGGTCGGGCAGCGCGGCGACCACCTGCGGGATCCGCGCCGACGGCAGAGCGCCGCTCACCTCGAGGTAGCCACCGGCGACCGCCGTGTCGTGGACGATCGCGCCGCACCGGCCGAGCAACGCCAGCACCGCCTCCACCGCGTGCTGCGGCAGGTTGACGTCGAACCGCTCGATCGGTTGGCACACCCGGGTGCCGGCCTCGCGCAACGCCGCCGCCACCACGACCGGGGCCAGGTTGCGGAAGTCCGCCGCCACTGTGGAGATGGACTTGTCGAACTTCTGGTGCGGCCGGCTCTGTCGCGGCCAGTACCGGGACGCGGTCATGGTGACCGTGCAGTCGGTGACCGGCCAGCCGTGCCGGCCGTGCCGGAACGCGGCCCGCACGCCCTCCTCGGTGGCGGCGACGAACGCCGGCGGAAGCCGACCGGGCTCGACCCCGGCGCGGAACTCGACGCCGTGCCCGACCGGCGCGGCCTCGATGCGCAACCCCAATCCGGCGAGGTAGGGATTGCCACGCTCACGCACCCGCTCCTCGGCGCAGCCGGTGCCGGCGACCCGTTCGATACACGCCGTCAGGGTGCCGGAGAACCGCACCCGGACCCCGTAGCGGTCCGCCATCAGGGCGGCGAGCACCTCCTTCTGCACCTCGCCGTGCAGGCGGATCACCGCCTCCGCCCGCTGCTCGTCGAGCCGCAGGTCCACCAGCGGGTCCTCGTCGGCCAGTTCGGCCAGGCCGGCGAACATCGCCAGTCGCTGCTCCGGCTCGACCGGCTCGACGACTGCCTGCCTGGTCGGCGGCGGGAACCGGTAGGCGTGCCGGCGCGGCGGGTCACCGATGTGCTGGCCGATCCGGGCGGACACGCCGCGTACCGCGGCGATCTGCCCGGCGGACACCGACGGGCGCACCAGAACGCCGTCGGGCTCGATGACGCCGATCTGGGTGACGGTCTGGGGGCGGGACCCGGCGAGACGCACCCGGTCGCGGACGCGGAGCCGCCCGGACCACAACCGCAGCCAGACCCGCCGGCCCTGACCGTCGCGGTCGACGGCGAAGACCGTGCCCGCCAGCGGACCGTCCCGCTGCTCGCCCCGGGGCAGCAGGTCGGCGAGGAGGCGGCACAGGTGCCGCACCCCGGCGCCGGTGATCGCCGAGCCGCACGCCACCGGGCTGATCGCGGCCCCGCACACCGCGTTGCGGATCGCGCGCCGGACGTCGCGCACGCGCACCGGCTCGTCGGTCAGCCACCGGGCCGCCACCTCGTCGTCGACCTCCGCCACGGCCTCCACCACCGGTTCGGCGTCGAGGTGCACGGCCCGTACCCGGGCCTGGTGGGTGCCCTGACCGGCGACCGTGGTGAGCACGACCGGGCGCGCCCCGAGCCGCCGGCGGAGCTGGGCGGTCACCCGCTCGACGTCGGCGCCGCGCCGGTCCACCTTGTTGAGGAAGAAGACCGTCGGCACGCCGGTGCGGCGCAGCGCCCGCCAGATGGCGACGGTCTGCGGCTGCACGCCTTCCACGCTCGACACCACCAGCACGGCGGCGTCCAGCACCGCCAGCGACCGCTCGACCTCGGCGATGAAGTCGGGGTGGCCGGGGGTGTCCAGCAGGTTGACGCGCAGGTCACCGATCGTGATCGAGGTGACGGCGGCCCGGATGGTGATGCCGCGCCGCCGTTCCAGATCCATCGAGTCGGTGCGCGTCGTGCCGGCGTCGACGCTGCCCAACCGGGCGACGGCGCCGGCATCGTAGAGCAGGCGTTCGGTCAGGCTGGTCTTTCCGGCGTCAACATGGGCGACGATTCCGAGGTTCAACAACGCCAAGGCAGAACTCCACGGTGGGACGGGTCAGGGTCCGGGGCGTGGAATCTGCTCGCATCGTCACTCCTCCTCGTGGTGCTGCTGGTCGGCTCCAGGTTCACATGCCCGCGGCGGCCGTCGCCACCGATTTCGGCGGCGGGCGGCGACGGGTCAGGGTGTCCAGCGCCCAGTCGAACTCCTGCGCCTGCCCCGACCAGGTGGCGCCGATGCCGTCGCAGGTCGCGTCGCCGAAGGCCTTCGGCTCGCTGTCCGCGTCGTTCCGGGTGAAGGGCTACGCGGTCTCCGCGATCACCACCGGCTTGCCGTAGCGCCCGCGCAGGTCGACGATGTCTCGGTGGAGGTTGGCCAGGCTGCCGTGCCACATGCAGTAGTAGGACAGGGCGGTGACGTCCCACCGCACCCCCTGGGCGCGGATGCCGTCGTAGAACCAGCGGGCGTTGGCGTTGCTGTCGGCGTCCGCGGTGGCGGTCGTGACCGCCGCGACCAGGGGTTTGGGGCGGCGCGAGGGTGTGCTTACGGGACTCCTCATCCGGGTCGCTCAGCCCACGGCGCAGCGGGCGCCGTTCAGCGAGAAGTCGGTCGGCGGCGCGTCGCTGGCGCTCCACCGTCCCTGGACGCCGAACGTCGCGGAGCCGTCGGGCGCGAGGACGCGGTTCCAACCGGCGTCGCGGGCGGTCACGGTGGCGCCGCTCTGGCCGAGCGTGGCGTTCCACCCGGAGGTGACCTGCTGGTCCCCCGGGAAGGCGAAGGTGAGGGTCCAGCCGTCGATCGGCACCGCCCCGGTGTTCTGGACCGTCACGGTGGCCACGAACCCGCCCTGCCACTCGGACTGGTTCCGGTAGGTCACCCGGCAGGTCGAGGGCGGCGGGGGTGTGGGGGTGGACACCGTGGGCAGGGTGACCGTGTCGGAGGCGATCGACACGTTGCCGACCGCGTCCCGGGCCCGCACGTAGTAGAGGTTGCGCAGCGGCGTCGGCGGAGGCAGCGACGCGGTGTAGGTCGTTCCCGGCAGGGTGGCGACGAGCGTCGAGCTGAACCAGCCGTCGAACCGGTAGACGTCGTACCCGAGCACACCGACGTCGTCGGTCGACGGTGACCAGGACAGCGTGGCGGTCGATGCGGTCACCTCGCCCACGGTCAGGTTCCGCGGGGCGCTCGGCGGGGTGGTGTCCGGGCCGGTGTCCGTCACCGGGGTGACCACGGTCAACGCCGGCGTTGCGGTCGAGCGGTGTCCGACGCTGTCGCGGGCGGCCACCCGGAAGGAGAACTGCCGGCCGGGCCCGAGGTAGGTGGTGATCGTGGTGGCGGTGACGTTCCCGACGCTGGCGCTGAAGATGACGTCGCTGAATGCCTGGTAGTACGTGATGTCGTAGCCGACGACGGGGCAGCAGCCGGGCTCGGCGGCCGTCCAGGTGAGGGTGACGGATCCGGTCCGCACCTCGCTGGCGGTCAGGTTCGTGGGCGCGCCCGGCGGGAAGGGCGAGGTGTCCGGCGTGCTGGACGCCGTGCTCGGCGCCGGCGGGGCGGATCCGGTCGGGTCCGCGGTGGACACCGTCGCCGTGCCGGGTGCCGGCGCGAGCGCCGGGTGCGCGGCGGGCGGCGTACTGCCCGCGCCGGCCGCCGGCGCGGCACCCAGGGCGGCTCCGAGCAGCACCGTCACCAGCGCGACGACGGCCGGTGGACCGGGCCGCGGACGGCGGGACAGCGGGAAGGTGGGGACGCCTGTCATATCCCGACCATGCCGCCACTTTATCGATGATCGCCAACGTGTCTCACGCCTCGGTCGGTGGGCGCGACGGCCGGCCGGCGGGGGCCGGGGCGTTGTGCGGCCCCTAGCCGGCGGCACCACTCCCTTAGCCCGGCCCGAGCGGCCCGTGAATGGCACGCGCCGCGTTTCCCGGTGCCATCAGCGTCGATACTGTCGAGGCGTGACACCTGTCAGCACGGCCACGCACCCGGCGCCCCTCGGCGCCGGCCTGGCCTCCGCTGGCCCAGGACCCGTTTCTCCGGCACGGAGGAAGCCATGATCGAGTCCATTCTCCCGGCCGCGGTCACGGCCGTCGACACGTTCGTGGACCCACCGGACGCCACCCTCTTCCGCGACGAGGAGGCCGTCATCCGGATGGCGGTCGACAAGCGCCGCCGCGAGTTCACCACCGCCCGGTGGTGCGCCCGCCAGGCGATGGGTCGGCTGGGCCGACCGCCCGCGCCGATCCTGCCCGGCGCCCGGGGTGAGCCGCAGTGGCCGGAGGGCCTGGTCGGCAGCATCACGCACTGCGCCGGCTATCGCGGCGCGGTGGTCGCCGAGCGCGGGCAGGTCACCACGGTCGGCATCGACGCCGAGCCGGACGAGCCGCTCGCCAACGGCATCCTGGCCGCCATCTCGCTGCCCGAGGAACGTGACCGCATCGCCGTCCTCCAGCACGACCACCCGGCCGTGTCGTGGGACCGGATGTTGTTCAGCGCCAAGGAGTCGGTCTACAAGGCGTGGTTCCCGCTGACCGGCCGGTGGCTCGACTTCGAGGACGCGAAGGTGGTGCTCGACCCGCTCACCGGCACGTTCACCGCCGGCCTCCTGGTGAGCGCGCCGTGGGTGCAGGGGCGGAAGCTGACCGGCTTCTCGGGGCGCTGGCTGGCACGCAACGGGCTCATCGTCACCGCCATCACCGTGCTGGCTCCCGCCGGCGCCCGGATCCAGCCCGCCGGCCGCCGGGTCGCCGCCCGCCGGCCCCGCTGAGCCGCCGCCCCGAACACCACGACGGCCGTGCCCCGAGGGGCCCGGCCGTTGCGGTGCACGAGGCTCAGCCCGCGGCGGAGAAGTCGAGGTTGAGGTTGGCCGGAAGGTCGGTGCGGCGGGTCACGTTCAGCTTGCGGTAGGTCCGGGTGAGGTGCTGCTCGACCGTGCTGATGGTGATGTAGAGCTTCATGGAGATCTCCCGGTTGGTGTACCCCTCCGCCGCGAGGGCCGCGACCCGCTGCTCGGCGTCGCTGAGCAGGGCCGCGCCGGCGGCCGGGTTGAGCGGCTGGGCGAGCGGCTCGGACTCGTCCCAGCCCGCGCCCCGGGTGAGGATCTTCAGCAGTGGCTGTGCCTGCGCCTTGTCGGCCAACGCCCGGGCCCGGCGGGCGATCATGCCGGCGCGGCGGGACTCGCCGAGCACGTGATAGGCCTCGGTGAGGTCGGCCAGGGCGCGGGCCAGCTCGTACTCGTCACCGCCGCCGCTGGCCAGGTCGACGGCCTGGCGCAGAAACATCGGGCGGTGCCGCAGCTCGCTGGTCGCGGCGAGCAGGCGCATCGCCATCCCGTGCACCCGGGGCGAGTCCTTGCCGCACCGGGCGAGTTGCTCGTCGATCAGCTTGCGGGCCGGGCCGGGGCGGCCCATCCGCAGCAGCGCCTCGGCGGCGTCGGTCCGCCACGGGATCAGCCCGGGGACGTCGAGCTTCCACCGGACGGCCAGCTCACCACACTGCTCGAAGTCGCGCAACGCGAACGGAAGCTGACCGATCGCCAGGCTGTAGCGGCCCCGGGCGTGCAGGTAGTGCATGCCGTACCGGGTCTGGAACATCTCCGCGGCGACGGGCTGGTCGAGCTGCTCCCGGACCAGGTCGTCGTCACCCATCGCGGTGGCCGCAGTGATCAACGCCGCGAGCGGGCCGCCGACGGCGACGCCCCAACTGCTCGGCGGCATGCTCTCCAACGCCAGCCGGGCGTGCCGGACCGCGGCGGGCAGCTCGCCCAGGCGCAGCGAGATCTCCGCCCGGATCGCGGCCAGCCGGGCGAGCCGGCTCGGCGCCCGGCGGGCGCCGGCCTCCTCGATGAAGGCGTCGCACCAGGGCACGGCCCGGTCCGCGTGGCCGCTGTAGGTGAGCGCGAACAGGGCGCTCTCCACGGTGTCCAGGCTCATCTCGTCGAGCCGGGAGTTGTGCAGGATGCGCTCGACGCCGGCCGCGAGCGGCTCGGACGGTCCGCGGGTGAGCACGGTGGCCAGCGCGCTGGCGGCCTCCAGGCGATGCCCGGCCGCGACGGTCGGGATCGGCGTGGGGGCGAGCGGCGCCTGCGGGCGCAGCATCGGGAAGAACGACGGGAAGGTGGCGCGCAGCAGCGGCCGGGCGATCGCCAGCTCCGTGAGGGTTTCCTGGTCGTGCTCGTCGGCCGACGCGTTGAGCTGTTCGAAGACCGACCGGGCGTCGGCGAACTGGCCGTTCCAGAGCAGGGCCTTGGTGAGCACCAGCGCGTCGTCGCTGCGCAGGAAGCCGTTCTGCATCGCCGCGGTGAGCTCGGGCAGGTAGCCGGTGGACATGCTCGGGTTGATCCGCCAGCCGGCCCGCATCATGGTCGTCATGATCGTGGCGCGGTGCCGGTCGTCCGCGCACGTCCGCCAGGCGAGCCGGAGGTAGTCGACCGCCGCGTCCACCCGGCCGGCGCGCAGGGCCTGCCGGGCCGCGTCCTCGAGGACCGGCACCACCCAGGGGTCGTCGGCCTGACCGGCGCGCAGCAGGTGCTCGGCGACGACCTGGCTGACGGCGCCCTCGTGGTAGGCGATCTCCGCTGCGCGCCGGTGCAGCGCGATCCGCTCGCCGTCGTCGATCTGGGCCAGCACCACCTCGCGGGCCACCGGGTGCCGGTAGTCGCCCCGGTGCAGCAGGCCGGCCGCGGTCAGCACCCGGATCACCTGGGCGACCTGCGCCGACTCCAGCCCGCTCAGCTTGTCCAGCGAACCGGCGTCCGGCAGGATCGCCAGCGCCTGCGCCACCCGCTGCGTGCGCTCCTCGGTGCGGCGCAGACAGGAGAGCACGGCCTCCGCGTACTGACCGCCCGGCACCGGCTCGTCACCCGGCGCGGCGCCGTCGGCGAGCGCCTGCCGGTGGTCCTCGACCAGGCCGCCGACCAGCAGCGGGTTACCGCCGCTGACCTGGTGCCAGCGGGGGGCGAGCCGCGCCGCGTCGTCCTCGCCCAGTTCCTCGGCCGCCATCTCCCGCACGCCGTCCACGGAGAGCGTGGCGAGCCCGATGTGGGCGCCGTGCGGCGGGCGGGCGAGACCGTCCGCGTCCAGCACCGGAGCACCGGAGCGCCGCTGTCCGGAGTGGCTGAACACCGCCAGCATCGGCGCGAACCGCACCCGGCGGGCCAGGTACGACAGGCAGACCAGCGAGGCGTGGTCGGCCCGGTCCAGGTCGTCGACCACGACAGCCAGCGGATAGCGTCGGGACAGCTCCAGCAGCACGGTGCAGAGCGAGTGCACGATCTGCGGGTCGAGGCGGTGCGTTCCGCCGTCACCCGGGGTGAGGGTCTGCGTGCCCTCGTAGAGGAGGTTCATCGCGCGTCGCCGCTCGTCGTCCACCAGCGGGGCGTCCAGCAGCAGTTGGCTCATCACGCCGAGCGGCAGGTCCTGCTCGGACCGCGACCCGGTGGCGGTGATGGCCAGGCCGTTGAGGTCCACCACCCGGTCGGCGAAGGTGTTCAGCAGCTCGGTCCTGCCGGTGGCCACCGGGCCCGTGACGACGGCGACCCGGCCCTTCCCGGCGACCGCGGCGGCCAGCAGGCCGTCCAGTGTCTCGATCGCCTCGGTACGCTCCACCAAACCCATCTTCTTCACTTCCTTAGTCACGAGAGGCGCCGTGGGCGGCGCGTTCCAGCGGCACCTCGGGAACCCCCGGATGGCGTCCAACCGGCCGCTCTGCGTGGTGGTGACGCTACGGTCGACCCTTGTCGTTCCGTTATTCCCCGACTATCGGAAGGCCGGGACGCCGGTGGACGGCGGCCGGGACGCCGTCCGGGTGGACGGCGACCCGGGAGAGGGTGCGGGCGCTCAGACCGCGCGGGCGAGGCGGGCCGGGCCGGGCGACCGGAGCTGCGGCGCGGGCGGGACCGCCACCCGGTTCAACCGGGCGGCCGCGCACCGGACGGCGGCCGACGCGGCGACCTCCAGATCGGCGTCGACGCCGACGCCCCACCGCACCTGGTCGCCGGCGCGCAGCTCGGCGTAGACGGCGAGCCCGCCGCAGCCGGTGAGCGCGGTGCCGGTGCGGTGCACGGCGTGCACGTCGACACCCCAGGGCAGCAGGCGACCGCGTACCCGCTCGATCTGGTCCGCCCGGGCCGCGCCCACCTCGAAGGCCGCGCCGTCGACGTGCAGATAGGCGGGCACCGCGGCGGGCAGCGGGAGCGGCACGGAGATCAGGGGCCGGGAGACGTACTCGGCTTCGAACAGCGCGGCCACCCGCTCCGGCGCCACCTCGCCGCCGTCGGCGTCGGTGCGCGCCTGCACCAGCGCGGCGAACTCGACCTGCAGGTCGCGGGGCAGGTTGAGGCCGAGCAGCGAGCTGACCACGTAGGCCACCCCGCCCTTGCCCGACTGGCTGTTGATCCGCACGACGCTCTCGTAGGTGCGGCCCACGTCCGCCGGGTCGACCGGCAGGTACGGGATCTCCCAGCGCGCGTCGGCGACCGGTGTCCCGGCCGCGGCGGCAACCCGCTTCTGCTCGTCGAAGCCCTTCTTGATCGCGTCCTGGTGCGACCCGGAGAACGCGGTGTAGACGAGGTCGCCGCCGTACGGGTGACGCGGGTGCACCGGCAGTTCGGTGCAGTGCTCCACGGTGCGCCGCACCCGGTTGAGATCGGCGAAGTCGATGCCCGGGTCGACGCCCTGGCTGAACATGTTGAGCCCGAGGGTGACCAGGTCGACGTTGCCGGCCCGCTCGCCGTTGCCGAACAGGCAGCCCTCGACCCGCTCGGCGCCGGCCAGCATCGCCAGCTCGGCGGTGGCCACACCGGTGCCCCGGTCGTTGTGCGGGTGCACCGACAGGCAGAGGTGCTCGCGGCGGCTCAACCGCCGGCCCATCCACTCGATCTGGTCGGCGAAGACGTTGGGTGTGGTCCGCTCGACGGTGGTCGGGAAGTTCAGGATGATGGGGCGGTCCGCCTCGGGCTGCCAGACGTCCATCACCGCCTCGCACACCTCCAGCGAGAAGTCCAGCTCGGTGTCGTTGAACAGCTCCTGGGAATACTGGAAGCCGAGGTCGCAACCGCTCAGGCTGCGGTCGGCGTACTTCATGAACAGCCGGGTGCCCTGCACCGCGAGTTCCCTGCACTCGGCGCGGTCCATGCCGAACACCACCCGCCGGAACAGCGGGGAGGTGGCGTTGTAGAGGTGCACGGTGGCGCGGCGGGCACCGGCGAGGCTCTCCACCGTCCGGCGGATCAGGTCGTCGCGGGCCGGCACGAGCACCGAGATGGTGACGTCGTCCGGCACCAGGTCCCGCTCGATGAGCGTACGCAGGAAGTCGTGGTCGTCCTGGCTCGCCACCGGGAAGCCGACCTCGATCTCCCGGTACCCCATCTCGGTGAGCAGCCGAAACATGATCAGCTTGCGCTCGGGGTTCATCGGGTTGACAAGTGACTGGTTGCCGTCACGCAGGTCGGTGGAGAGCCACCTCGGGGCCGAGGTGATGCTCCGGCCGGGCCACGCGCGCTCGGCCAGCGGGATCACGGCCGGTGACCGGTACCGCCGCACCGCGCGTCGAAAGGGGTTCACCACGTTCCTCCTCCCTCCGGGCCAGCCCGTTCAACACCGGCTGCCGAAGAACATCGAATAGGAATAGGGTGCGAGCAGGACCTGGATCTGGCAGGTGTCGGACTCGTCCTGCACCCAGAACACGACGGCGACCTCCGGATAGGCGGCGCTGATCCCGAGGCTGGCGAAGTACGAGTCGCTGTCGAAGACGATGCGGTACGCGCCCTGTTCGAGTTCGTCGTCCAGCCAGTCCAGGATCTGGCCGTCACTGTCGGTCTCCGCATGCGAGACGATCCGCCAACTTTCCCCGTTCGGCCGTTCGAGGCGGGCACGGACACCGGCCGCGGAACGTCCGTAGACGGCATCCAAGGCTTGCGCAGAGACACTCATTGACTACTCACCTAATGTTCGGACCCGCGACGCGGGCACCTGTCGCGTCATCATCGGCAGCGCCGCTATCGACCGGCATTCGACACGTTATCGACCGCCGGCGGAGCCGTCGGAACGCTTCTTAAACACATCGATAAGGAGTCGATGGCGGGGCTTCCTAGCGTGGTTTCCATCGAAGCCGCGACCGGCGCAAGTCGGAAGCAAGACCGAGGAGCCGGATTCCATGCGATTTTTCAACATCCGTACCATTGCCCGCATCGTCGTGGCCGCCGTCGCCGGCGCCGGCTTCGCTCTCGGGGCCGTCAACCCGGCCAGCGCGGACGACACAGTCCCGAACGCGCCGGCCTCCACCCCGATCGTCACCACCGGCAACTGGCCCTGGGGCTGACCTTTCCCAACGACCGCCGCGCCGTCGCCGCCCCCGCGGTGACGGCGCTCCCGTCTGCGCACCGGCGGCTGCGCCGCCGGGTCTACGAGGCCTTCGACTCGATGATCGCCGGATCGGAACCGGACGCCGCAGTGTATGCCTCGGTGAGCATGGCCAGCACCCGCGACTCGAAGACCGGTGCCTGGATGCTGCGGAAGAGGCCGAGCGCGCGGTGCAGATGCACCACCGCCTGGGGCGGTTTGCCGCAGGCCAGCGCCAACTCGCCGAGGCTGAACGCGATCCGCGCCTCGACCAGCCGTTCCCCGTTGCTGCTGGCCAGCGACTGGGCGCTGGCCAGCGCGGTGCCCGCCTCGGTGAAGTCGCCGCCGCGCAGGTGCGCCAGACCGAGACCGTGCAGCGCGTACGCCTCACCGATCGGATCGCCGAGGTCGTGCACCGCGGCCAGCGCCTCCCCGAACGCCGCCACCGCCTCGGCCGGCTCCCCGGCCTGCAGGTGCGCGTCGCCGAGACGGTGCAGCACCTGCGCCTCGATCCGCCGGCTGCCGGCCTGGCGGCTGAGCTCCAACGCCTGGGGCAGCATGTCCTTGGCGCTGGCGGCGTCCCCCCGCTCCAGCTCGACCTGCGCCAGGCTGTGCAGCACGTACGCCGCGGCGGCCAGGTCACCGCCGTTGCGCAGCACCGCCAGCGCCCGCTCGTAACGCCGGGCCGCCTCGGCCAGGTTGCCGTCCATCCGTTCCAGGAAGGCGATGTTGCGGCTGACCAGCGCCGCGCCCTGGGCGTCGGGCACGCTCTGGAACAACTCGGCGGCCTCGTCGAGGCTGCGGCGCGCGTCGGCGAACCGCTTCTCGACGATGGCCAGGGAGCCGATCGAATAGAGGATCACCGCCTGGCCGCGCCGGTCGTCGGCCTGCCGGACGGCGGCGAGCGCCACCTGATGGGTGTCCCGCCAGTCGTTGAGATAGACCCGCGACTCGAAGAGCGTGACGGCGGTGACGGCGAGGTCCCAGCACAGCTCGACGGCGCCGATCTTCGCGGCCTGCCGCACCGCGGACACCAGCGACTGGCGCTCGCGCTCGAACCAGTTCAACGGCTCCCGGACCAGCCGGGCGGCGGTGCGCGGCGGCAGTTCCCACCGCGTCGCCTCGCCGTGCACCTGGAGGTTGTCGTTGCCGTGCAGTTGCCGGTGCGCCACCTCGGCGAGGAACAGCAGCGCGCCCAGCACCCGCTCCAGCGCCGCGTTGCGCTCGGCGACCGCCTCCTCGGCGGCCAGGCGCTCCCGGGCGAAGACTCTTATCAGGTCGTGGAAACGGTATTGGCTGTGCAGGCCGCTCTCGGCGCCGGTGATCTCCACGAGTTGGGCGTCGGCGAGGTCGTCGAGCAGGTCCTGCGCGTCGTCGAGTGACCGGTCGAGCAGCGCGGCGCCCATCCAGCCGGAGAAGACCGGGCAGTCCAGGACGGCCAGCAGCCGGAACAGCCGGCGGGCGTCCTCGCTGATGTTGTCGTAGGTCATCGAGATGCTGGCCCGGATGCCCATCGCACCGTGTTTGAGCTCGTCGAGGCGGCGCGACTCGTTCTCCAGGCGGCCGGCGAGCTGCTCCAGCGTCCAGTGCGGGCGGGCCGACAGCCGGGCGCCCGCGATCCGCAGCGCGAGCGGCAGCTGCCCGCACAGCTCGGCCAGGTCGGCGGCGGCCTCGGCCTCGGCGTGCACCCGGCAGTCGCCGGCGATGCGCGACAGCAGCTCGATGGAGTGCCGGGAGCCGAAGACGTCGATGTCCACGTGGGTGGCGCCGGGCAGGCCGCCGAGCCGGCTGCGGCTGGTGATGATGACGGCGGTCCGCGGGTTGCCGGGCAGCAACGGCAGGACCTGGCTCTCGCTGCCGACGTTGTCCAACACGACCAGGACCCGGCGGTCGGAGAGCAGGCCCCGGTACATTTCGGCGCGCTCCTCCAGCCCGTCCGGCAGGACGCCGCCGGGCACGCCGAGGGTGCGCAGGAACCGCTCCAGGATCTGCATCGGGCTGACCAGGCGCGACGCCCGGCCGTGCAGGTCGGCGAAGAGCTGCCCGTCCGGATATCTCGCGGCCAGCCGGTGCGAGACGTGCACCCCCAGGGTGGTCTTCCCGATGCCCGGCTTTCCCGCGATGACGACGACCGGCACCGCGAGGTGCCGCGGATTCTCCACCGACAGCGCCAGCCGCGCCTCGATGTCGTTGACCTGCTGCGCCCGGCCGGTGAAGTCGGCGATGTCGGTGGGCAGCATGCACGGGGTCGCCACGGTCAGCGCGGGCGCCGTCGGCGGATCGTCCTCGGGAGCGAGGATCGGGAAGACGGGGGCGTCGGTGACCGGCGACGGGCCGGCGACCTCGATCGGCACGACGACCGGCACGGTGTTGTCGGCGGGCGGCTCCGCGACCACGAGCACCGGCGGCCCGTCCGCGTCGGGGTGGACGACCAGGCCCGCCTCCGAGGTGTGGATCGACCGCTCCAACCGCCGCAACCACTCGCTCGGCTCCAGGCCCAGCTCGTCGATCAGGGTCTGCCGGGCCAGGCGGTAGGAGTCGAGCGCCTCCGCCTGCCGCCCGGAGCGGTAGAGCGCCAGCATGAGCTGCCCCCGCAGGCGCTCGCGCAACGGATGGGCCAGCACCAGGCCGGTGAGCTCGGCGACGACGTCCCGGTGCCGGCCCAGGTCCAGTTCCAGCTCGATGCAGTCCTCGATGACGGTCAACCGGTGCTCGGCGAACCGGTCGGCGGCCGAGCGCAGCACCTGGCTGTCGATGCCTTCCAGGGCCGCGCCGCGCCAGAGCCGCAGCGCCTCCCGGTAGCGGGTGACCGCCTCGTCGCGGTGGCCCGCGCCGGTCGCCTGGCGGGCCTCGGCGAGCAGGCGCTCGTATTTATCAAGATCGATGTGACTGCCGGTCGGGTCGAGCACGTAACCCTGGTTGCGGGTGATGATGGTGTCGGCCCGGCCGGAGGACGCGAGCAGACGGCGCAGCGCGGAGACGCAGATCTGCACCTGGACGCGGGCGCTGTTCGGCAGTTGCTCCCCGTAGATCGCGGTCATCAGGCGGCCCACCGGGACCACGCGCCCCGCTTCCAGCACCAGGCTGGCCAGCACGATCTGCTGGCGGTGGCCGCCGAGGTCGAGGGGACGGCCGTCGACCAGCACCTCGAGCGGGCCGAGCACGCGGTAGTCCACGTGCGCCCCCTACGCCCCGAGGAGTGCGGGGCAGGCCACGGCGCGGACGTCCGTCACCTTTCGTTCACCCCGCGATCGCCCGCCGGTGGAGTCGTAGACCATTAAACGGTTCCACCACTTCGTCCACATTGTTCTAGCCCCCACGTGTCTCCACCGAGACTACGAAAGCATTCCTGCCCGTGCCAGCCGGCCCGACGATCGCCACCCTTCGGGCCGCCACAAATGGCCGTTCTCCCGATAGTCGCACCGATCGATGTCTTTGATGCGTCGATTCGGCCCGACTCTTTCGTCCACTCCCTCCACTTTGCTGCGACGGAAGGGATTTTTGCCCATTCGTGGATTTGCCGGGTGGGCGGTCAGACGAGCAGGCAGAGCGTCGCGCCGGCCGTGAGGGTCTGGCCGATCGCGACCGCCAGACCGGTCACGACACCCGCCTTGTGGGCGTGCAACGGCTGCTCCATCTTCATCGCCTCGACGACCGCGACGAGGTCACCCGTGGCCACCGTGTCACCCTCCGTGACCGCCAGCTTCACCACGGTGCCCTGCATCGGGCTGGTCAACGTGTCCCCGTCGGCCCCGGTCGGCTGGCTCCGGCCGCCGCCGGCCCGCCGACGCGGTCGGACGGCCGGCGCGGCGGCGCCGGCCGGCGCGGGTGCCGCCGCGAGACCGGCGAAGCCGGCGGGCAGCGTGACCCGGTGCCGCCGGCCGTCGATCTCGACGACCAGGCTCGGGCGCTCCGGCGCGGGCCCACCCGTCCCGCCGCCGACGAACGGCGGTACGTCGTCGCGCCACTCGGACTCGATCCAGCGGGTGTGCACCCGGAACGGCTCGTCGGTGAACGCGGGATCGCGGACCACCGCGCGGTGGAACGGCAGCACCGTCGCCAACCCGTCCACCGCCACCTCGTCCAGCACCCGACGGGCACGTTCGAGCGCCTCGGCCCGGGTCTCACCGGTGACGATCACCTTGGCCAGCAGCGAGTCGAAGTTCCCGCCGACGACGCTGCCCGACTCGACACCGGCGTCCACCCGCACGCCCGGCCCGTCCGGCCACGTCACCGCCGAGACCACGCCCGGCGCCGGCAGGAAGCCGCGGCCCGGGTCCTCACCGTTGATTCGGAACTCGATCGCGTGGCCGTGCGCCGGCGGGTCGGCGTCGAACCGCAACCGCTCACCGTCGGCGATCCGGAACTGCTCGCGGACCAGATCGATGCCGCTGGTCTCCTCGCTGACCGGGTGCTCCACCTGGAGCCGGGTGTTCACCTCCAGGAACGAGATCGTGCCGTCGGTTCCGACCAGGTATTCCACGGTGCCGGCGCCGTGATAGCCGGCCGCCCGGCAGATCGCCTTGGCCGAGGAGTGGATCCGGTCGCGCTGGGCGGCGGTCAGGAACGGCGCCGGCGCCTCCTCGACCAGCTTCTGGTGCCGGCGCTGCAGCGAGCAGTCGCGGGTGCCGACCACGACGACGGCGCCGTGCTGATCCGCCAGCACCTGCGCCTCCACGTGACGCGGACGGTCCAGGTAGCGTTCGGCGAAGCACTCCCCCCGGCCGAACGCCGCGACCGCCTCCCGGGTCGCCGACTCGAACAGCTCCGGGATCTCGGCCACGGTCCGGGCGACCTTCAACCCGCGCCCGCCGCCGCCGAAGGCGGCCTTGATGGCGACCGGCAGGCCGACGCGCTCCGCGAACGCCACGATCTCGGCCGCGTCCCGCGCCGGCTCGGCGGTTCCCGGCACCAGCGGAGCGCCCACCCGCTGCGCGATGTGCCGCGCGGACACCTTGTCGCCGAGCACCCGGATCGCCGACGGCGACGGACCGATCCAGGTCAGGCCGGCGTCGACGACCGCCTGGGCGAAGTCGGCGTTCTCCGACAGGAAGCCGTACCCGGGGTGGACCGCGTCCGCGCCCGACCTCGCCGCGACGGCGAGCAGCTTGTCGACCCGCAGGTACGAGTCGGCCGCGGTGTCGCCGTCGAGCGCGTACGCCTCGTCGGCCAGCCGGACGTGCCGGGCGTCGCGGTCGCTGTCGGCGTAGACGGCGACGCTGCGCAGGCCCGCGTCGCGGCAGGCGCGGACGACCCGCATCGCTATCTCGCCGCGATTGGCGATGAGGACCTTGTGCACGTGGGTCAGCTCCTTCCACCCGGCCCTCAGGGCAGCCGGGCCACCAGCGAGGCATGGGTCAGACCGGCGCCGAACCCGGACAGGAGCGCCAGGCCGCCGGGCGGCACCCGGCCGGCGCTGATCAGCGCCTCCATGGCGAGCGGGATCGACGCGGCGGAGGTGTTGCCGGAGTGCGCCACGTCGCGCGAGACCACCACGCTCGCGGGCAGGCCCAGCGAACCGGCGATCCGGTCGATGATCCGCACGTTGGCCTGGTGCGGCACGAAGGCCGCCAGGTCGTCGACGGTCAGGCCGGCGGCCCGCACCGCCTCGCCGGCGACCGGCGCCACCTCGGAGATCGCCCACCGGAAGACCTCCGGCCCGGCCATCCGCATCACCGGCCAGAAGCCCGGATCGTCGCGCGTCCCGGCCCACGAACCCTCGTGCCCGATGACACCGCTACGGGCGCCGTCCGCGCCCCAGACCACCTGGTGGATGTCGCGGGCGGCGGACGACTCGACGACCACCGCGCCGGCGCCGTCGGCGAACAGGAACGCGGTCGACCGGTCCTTCGGGTCGATGATGTCGGTCATCCGCTCCGAGCCGACGACCAGCACCCGGCCGGCCGAACCGCTGCGGACGAGCCCGTCGGCCACCGCCAGCGCCGAGCAGAACCCGGCGCACGCCGCGCCGAGGTCGAAGGCGGTCGCCCGACGCGCGCCGAGCAGGTGCGCCACCTGCGGGCCGGCGGCCGGCGACTGGTAGAGGTAGGACATCGTCGCAACGATGACGACGTCGATGCTCTCCGCGGCGACGCCGGCGTGACGCAGGGCGCCGTCGGCGGCCTGCGCCGCCATGCTGACCACGGTCTCCTGCGGGCCGGCGAACCGGCGGCTGACGATGCCCGAACGTTGCCGGATCCACTCGTCGGTCGAGTCGATCGGACCGCAGATCTCGTCGTTGTGGACGACCCGGGCCGGGCGGTAGGCGCCCACGCCGCGGATCCGGCTGCCGGTCACGAGCCGGAGCCGATCCGGGCCAGTGTGCCGTCGAGGTAGGCGGCCCGGCAGGCTCGCCGCTGCACCTTGCCGCTCGTGGTCCGGGGCAGCGTGCCGCGCCGGATCAGCACGACCTCGGCGACCGGGATGCCGTGGCGCGACTCCACCGTCGTCCGGACCGCCTCGGTGAGCGGCCCGGCCGGGGTGTCCCGCAGGACCCGGCCGTTCACCTCCACCACCAGCACCAGGTCGTCGGTGGAGTCGCCGTCGACGGCGAAGGCGGCCGAGCACGACGGTTGCAACCCGGGGGCGCAGCTCTCGGTGGTCTGCTCCAGGTCCTGCGGATAGTAGTTGCGGCCGAACCGGATGATGACGTCCTTGAGCCGCCCGGCGACGAACAGCTCACCGTCGCAGACGAAGCCGAGGTCCCCCGTGCGCAGGTAGCGCAGGGCCGGGTCGCCGTCGGCGAGCGTCGCCTCGAACGTCGCCGCGGTCTCGGCCGGGCGCTGCCAGTAGCCCTGGGCCACGCAGGGACCGGACAGCCAGATCTCGCCGATGGTCTCGTCCGGGCAGCGGGTGCGGCCGGCCGGGTCGACGATCGTCACCTCGGTCAGCCCGTCGGCCGGCCCGCAACTCACCACCGCTGTCGCGTCCGGGTCGGCCGGGTCGACGCCCACGACCTTCCGGTCGGCCAGGGCCGCGGCGGAGAGCCACCGCGCCCGGGGTGGGTCGGTCGACCGGCTGCCCGAGACCTTCAACGTGTTCTCGGCCAGGCCGTATCCGGGGCTGATCGAACGCCGCTGGAGCCCGTACGGCGCGAACGCCGCGGCGAACCGCTCCACCGTGTCCCACCGCACCGGCTCCGACCCGCTGATCGTCGCCCGCAGGCAGGACAGGTCGAGGTCGCTCGGGGCGCCGGCAGCCGCCCGGGCGCACAGCTCGTAGGCCAGGTTCGGCGCGGCGGTGTGCGTGCCGCGCAGCTCCGCGATCGCCTCCAGCCAGCCCAGCGGGCGGCGGACGAAGTCGTCCGGCGTCATCAGGTGCGCCGGCGCCCCGGACCACAGCGGCATCACGATGCCGAACAGCAGCCCCATGTCGTGGAACAGCGGGAGCCAGGAGACCACCCGGCCGCCGTCGGTCACCGGCCAGCGCCGGGCCAGGTCCTCGGCGTTCGCGCAGAAGTTCCGGTGGCTGACCACGACGCCCTTGGGCATGCCCGTCGAGCCGGAGGTGTACTGCAACATCGCCACGTCGTCGGGCACGACGATCCGCGGCGAGAAGGCCGACGCAATCTCGTCCGCGACGGTGTCGGTGCACAGCCAGGACAGCCCGGACAACTCCGGCGCATCCGGAAACTGCGTCAGGAGCTGCTCCCGGACGGCCGCCGTGGTGAGGATCGTGGTCGCCCCCGCGTCGTCCGCGACCGCGCGCACCCGCAGCAGGCCGCTGCGCCGGTTGGGCACCTTCACCGGGGCCGCGCGCACCCGGGCCAGTTGGGCGCCCAGCAGCGCCCGGGGGAACTCGAGACCGGACGGATAGAGCATCACCGCCGTACGCCCGCCGAGGTCCTCCTCGACCATGGCGGCCGCCCGGGCCCGCGCGGCGATCTCCAGATCGCCGTAGGTCAGCTCGTCGTCGCGCCGGCGGCCGGTGGGCCGGACCATCGAGTACGCCACCGTGTCCGGCGTCTCCGCCGCCCGCCTGGCCAGCATGGTGGTCAGGTCGGGCGACGTGGTCGTCGTGATCGTGTCGGTCATGCTGATTCCTCTTCCGCTGCGCGGTGGTGCCGGGTCAGGCGGTGCGCGAACCGGCCCGCACGCCGTCGAGCTGCGTCCGGATGATGGTGAGCACCGCGGCCTGGTGCCGGTTGAGGAAGAAGTGGCCGCCGGGAAAGGTGTGCAGGTCGAACGGCCCGGTGGTGTGGTCCTGCCAGGACCGCACCTCGTCGACCGTCGCCTTGCTGTCGCTCTCGCCGGTGAACGCCGTGATCGGCGCCGACAGCGGCGGGCCGGGCAGGTAGCGGTACGTCTCCGCGGCGGTGTAGTCGGCGCGGATGGCCGGCAGGATCATCCGCAGCACCTCGTCGTCGCCGAGCAGCCCGCCCTCGGTTCCGCTGAGCCGGCGCACGTCGGCGATGAGGCCACGGTCGTCGAGCTGGTGCACCCGCTCGTCCCGGATCCGCGACGGCGCCCGCCGCCCGGAGGCGAACACCCACGCCGGCCTCACCCCGTCCTGCTGTTCCAGCAGGCGCGCCACCTCGAACGCGAGGCTCGCGCCCATGCTGTGCCCGAACAGCGCCAACGGCCGGTCGGTGCGGGGGCGCAGCACCGCGTGCACCCGCCGGGCCAGCTCGGGCAGGTCCCGCACCAGCGGCTCGTGCCGGCGGTCCTGCCGGCCGGGGTACTGGATCGCCAGCACCTCGACCTCGGGCGCCAGGGCCCGCGACACCGGGAAGTAGTAGCTCGCCGAGCCGCCGGCGTGCGGCAGGCACACGAGCTGCACGCTGCCGGGAGCGGCCGGGTGGTACTGGCGGATCCACAGGCCCGCGTCGTCGTCGGTCATGCTGGTCGCCCCTCGTCTCGGCTGAGCTCCGTCGGGCGGAACCCTCGATGTGAGACGAGGATCCTCACGCGCCGACAGCGGACGCAAGAGATCCGGAAGGGCCCGCCCGCAGTCTCGGGTCAGTAGGGGGCGGCCTACGGGTTACCGCGCCGCGCATCCGCCCCGAGCATGGACAGGCGTGGCGCATCCGTGCCTTGCCACCGCTTGGGAGTAGACATGATCGAGGTCAACGAACTGCGCAAGTCGTACCGGATCCGCTTCGGGCGGAAGACCATCGACGTCCCCGCCGTGCGTGGCGTCACCTTCGACGTCCAGAAAGGACAGGTGCTCGGCCTGCTCGGCTCGAACGGCGCGGGCAAGACCACGACCATCCGGATGCTCACCACCCTCATCCGGCCGGACAGCGGTCACGCCGTCATCGCCGACGCCGACCTCGCCACCGAGGCGGCCGAGGTGCGACGCCGCATCGGGTACGTGTCGCAGGGCGGGTGCACCGCGGACAACTCGACCGCCCGGGAGGAGCTCGTCCTGCAGGCCCGCATGTTCGGCATCGGCAAGGCCGAGGCCCGCGAGCGGGCCGCGCGGGCACTGGACACCTTCAAGCTCACCGAGTACGCCGACCGGCGGTGCAAGACCTACTCGGGCGGCCAGCGACGTCGGGTGGACATCGCCATGGGCCTGATCAACGAGCCGAAGGTGCTGTTCCTGGACGAGCCGACGGCGGGCCTCGACCCGGCCGGCCGGGCCGACATCCGCGACGAGATCGAGCGTCTGCGCGCCGACGGCATGACCGTGCTCGTCACCACCCACTACCTCGAAGAGGCCGACGCCCTGTGCGACCGGGTGGCGATCGTCGAGAAGGGGCAGGTCGTCGCGGAGGGCACCCCGGACGAGCTGAAGCGTCAGGTCGCCGGCGACGTGGTCACGCTCGGCCTCAACGGCAGCACGCCGGACGCCGAGAAGGTCATGACCGCCGCCGCCTACGTGACCCGGCTCGAATCCACCGACGACGGCCTGCGCCTGTTCGTCGACTCCGGCAACCGCGTGCTGCCGAAGATCCTGCACGACCTCGACGACGCCGGCATCGTGCCCGACACGATCGAGGTGCACCGGCCCTCGCTCGACGACGTGTTCCTGGCCAAAGCCGGCCGCTCGCTCACCGCAGCCTGAAAGGGGGCCTGCCGCCATGAACGTCGCCCGCGGCACCTGGCTGGTGTTCCACCGCCAGATCAGCCAGATCATCCGCAGCCCGATCTGGATCTTCCTCAGCATCCTGGATCCGCTGGTCTACCTGTTCCTGTTCGCGCCGCTGCTCCAGCGGGCCCTGAACGCGCCGACGTCCGGGGCGGCGTACACCACGTTCGTGCCCGGACTGCTGGTGCTGCTGGCCATCTTCGGCGGCATGTTCGCCGGCTTCAACATGCTCGTCGAGCTGCGCGCCGGCATGATCGAGCGGGCCCGGGTGACGCCGATGAGCACGGTGGCGCTCCTGCTCGGCCGGTCCCTCAAGGACGTCGCCAACCTGCTGTTCCAGGCCGCCATCGTGACGCTCACCGCGATGCTGTTCGGCCTGACGGTACGCCTGCCGGAACTGCTGCTCGGGTTCCTGCTGGTCGGCATGATCGCGCTCGGCATGTCGGCGCTGTCCAACGGGGCGGCGCTGAAGCTGAAGACCGAGGGCATCCTCAGCCCGCTGATCAACACGGTGGGGCACCCGCTGCTGATGCTCTCCGGCATCCTGCTGCCGCTGGCGCTGGCGCCGGTGTGGCTGCAGAACGTGGCCAACCTCAACGTGTTCTCGTGGGTCGTCCGGGGCATGCGCGAGCTGTTCGCCGGGCACCCCGAGGCGCCGGTGGTCTGGCAGAGCTTCGCCGTGCTGACGGTCCTGACCACGCTGTCGGTCTACTGGGCGTCGCGCCAGTTCGCCCGCAGCATCCGGTAGTCGACGGAGCCCGCGAAGAGGCCGCCACGCCGACGGGCGTGGCGGCCTCTTCGGCGTGGCCGGTGCTCAGAGCGGGATGTTGCCGTGCCGCTTCGCGGGCAGTTCGGCCCGCTTGTGCCGCAGCGCGCGCAGCGCGCGGGCCACCTCCAGGCGGGTCTGCGACGGGCGGATCACCCGGTCGACGTAGCCCCGCTCCGCGGCGATGTACGGCGAGTCGAACAACTGCCGGTACTCCTCGGTGTACTTGGCCAGCAGGCGTTCGCGGTCGGCGCCCTCGGCGCCGGTCAGCGCCTTGCGGTAGAGCATCAGCACCGCCCCGCCGGCGCCCATCACCGCGATCTTCGCGGTCGGCCAGGCGAGGTTGATGTCGGCGCCCAGGTGCTTCGACCCCATCACCGCGTACCCACCGCCGTACGCCTTGCCCACGACCACGGTCACCAGCGGAACGGTGGCCTCGGAGTACGCGTAGAGCAGCTTGGCGCCGTGCCGGATGATGCCCATCCGCTCCTGCTGGATGCCGGGCAGGTAGCCCGGCACGTCGACCAGGGTCAGGATCGGGATCCGGAACGCGTCGCACATCCGCACGAACCGGGCCGCCTTGTCCGACGCGTCCAGGTCGATCGCGCCGGCCAGGTGGCCGGGATGATTGGCGACCACGCCGACCGAGCGCCCCTCGACCGAGGCGAGCGCGCAGATGATGTTCGGCGCGAACGACTCCTGGAACGGCAGCAGCGAATCCTCGTCGACGACCCGCTCGATCAGCTCGACCATGTCGTAGCCGCGGTTCGCCGTGTCCGGCATGATGCCGTCGAGGTGCCGGTCGCGTTCGGTGACCTCCGGCGCGCCGGTGTGCGCGAACACCGGCGGCTCCGCACGGTTGTTGCTGGGCAGGTAGCCGAGGAGGTCACGGACCCAGGCGATCGCGGCCGGCTCGTCGTCGGCCACGTGGTGCACGTTGCCGGCGACCTCGCTGTTGGTCTCCGCGCCGCCCAGCTCGTCGCGCGTGGTGCGCTCCCCCAGCACCGCGGCGACCACCTCCGGCCCGGTCACGAACATGTACGAGGTGTCGCGCACCATCACCGTGACGTCGGTCATCGCCGGCGAGTAGACCGCGCCGCCGGCGCACGGACCCATGATGAGCGAGATCTGCGGGATCACGCCGGAGGCGAGCACGTTGCGGCGCCCGATCTCGGCGTAGTGCGCCAGCGAGAGCACCCCCTCCTGGATCCGGGCGCCGCCGGAGTCGTTGATGCCGACGACCGGGCAGCCGATCTTCATGGCCAGGTCCATCAGCTTCATGACCTTGCCGCCGCACGCCTCGCCCATGCTGCCGCCCAGGATCGTGAAGTCCTGGGAGAACGCGCAGACCTGCCGGCCGTCGACGGTCCCGTAACCGGTGATCACCCCGTCCCCGTCCGGCCGGTCGTCGGTCATGCCGTAGTCGGTGCACCGGTGCCGGACGAACTCGTCGAGTTCCACGAACGAACCGCTGTCGAAGAGCAGGTCGAGCCGCTCGCGCGCGGTGAGCTTGCCCTTCTCGTGCTGCTTGTGCCGGGCCCGCTCCTCGGCCGTCTCCACCACCTGCCGGTGCCGCGCGTCCAGGGCGGCGAGGCGCTCGGCGGTCGTCGGTTCCGCGGCTGTCTGCTCAGGCATCAGGAGGGTCCTCTCAGGACGTTCCGAGTTCGCTGTCGATGAGGGCGAAGATGTCGTCCGCGGTGGCCGACTCCAGGTCGTCGTCGTCGCCGGCGGCGGCCGGCACGCCGGCGCCCTCGTCGCCGGCGTCGCGCACCCGGTCCAGCAGCACCTCCAGCCGCATCCGCAGTCGGGAGCGCTCGTTGGAGTCCAGCCCGGCGACCTCGCCCAGCGCCGTCTCCACGTCGTCCAGGCTGCGCCGCAGCACCGCCTCCGGGCTGCCCCGGTCCGGCAGCAGCAGCGCCCGGACCCGGGTGGCCAGGGCCAGCGGGGTCGGGTGGTCGAAGATCAGGGTCGCCGGCAGGCGCACGCCGGTCTCGGCGGTGAGCCGGTTGCGCAGCTCGACCGCGGTCAGCGAGTCGAAGCCGAGGTCCTTGAACGCCCGCTCCGCGCCGACCGCGTCCGTGGTGGGATGACCGAGCACGGCCGCGGCGTGCGCGACGACCAACTCCAGCAGGAACGCGTCCTGCTCGGCCGGGGACCGCGCGGCCAGCCGCTCGGCCAGCGGGACCGCCCCGGCGACCGCGGCCGGGGCCGCCCGGCGCACGGCCGGCCGCACCAGCCGGCGCAGCAGCGGGGGCACCTCGTCGCCGAAGCCGGAGCGGTCCAGCGCGGACAGCACCAGGTGCGCGCCGGGCAGGCCCATCGCCGCGTCGAACAACGCCAGGCCTCGCTCGGCGTCCAGCGCGGCGCCGGCCCGGGTGGCCCGGTCCAGGTGCGCGCCGTCGAGGTGCGCGGCCATCCCGCTCGCCCCCGACCACAGCCCCCACCCGAGCGACACCGCCGGCAGGCCCAACCCGCGCCGGTACGCGGCCAGCGCGTCGAGGTAGCTGTTGGCCGCCGCGTAGTTCGCCTGCCCGGGCGAGCCGAACGTCGCCGCGACCGACGAGTAGAGCACGAACATCGCCAGGTCGTGGTCGGCGGTCAGCTCGTGCAGGTGCCGCGCGGCGTCGGCCTTGGGCCGGAACACGGTGCCGATCCGGTCGCCGGTCAGCGCGGCGACCGTCCCGTCGTCCAGCACGCCGGCGCAGTGCACCACACCGGTCAGCCGGCGGCCGTCGAGCAGCGCGGCGAGCGCGTCGCGGTCGGCCACGTCGCAGGCGACCACGTCGACGGTGGCGCCGGCGTCGCGCAGCCGCGCGGTCAGCTCCGCCGCGCCCGGTGCCTGAGGGCCCTGGCGACTGGTCAGGAGCAGGTGACGGACCCCGTACGCGGCCACCAGGTGCTCGGCCAGCAGAGCGCCGAGTTGCCCGGTGCCGCCGGTCACCAGCACGGTGCCGGCCGGGTCCAGCGACGCGGGCACGGTGAAGACGTTCTTGCCGACGTGCCGGGCCCGGCTGATGTGCCGGAACGCGGCCGGCGCGTCCCGGACGTCCCAGGCGGTGATCGGCAGCATCCGCAGCCGGCCCTGGTCGAACAGGCGCAGCACCTCGCGCAGCAGCTCGCCGATGCGTGGGGCGCCGGCCTCGAACAGGTCGAAGGCGTCGTAGCGGACGCCGGGATGGCGGTCGGCCACCTCCAGCGGGTCGCGCTTGTCGGTCTTGCCCATGTCCAGCAGCCGGCCGCCCGGGGCCAGCAGGCGCAGCGAGGCGTCGGTGAACTCGCCGGTCAGCGAGTGGAGCACCAGGTCCACGCCGCGACCGCCGGTCACCGCCCGGAACGCGTCGGCGAAGTCGAGGGTGCGCGAGGAGGCCAGGTGGTCGTCGGCCACGCCGAGGGAACGGAGCGTGTCCCACTTGGCCGGGCTCGCGGTGGCGAACACCTCGACCCCCCACAGCCGGGCCAGCTCCACCGCGGCCATCCCGACCCCACCGGCGGCGGCGTGCACCAGCAGGGTCTCCCCCGCCCGCAGGCCGCCCCGGTCGCGCAGGCCGTACCAGGCGGTCAGGTAGACCGTCGTGACCGACGCCGCCTCGGCGAAGCTCCAGCCGGCCGGGATCCGCGCCACCAGCGCGCGTTCGGCCACCACGACCGGGCCGAACGCGCCGCCGATCGCGCCGAAGACCCGGTCGCCGGGCGCCAGGTCGTCGACGTCCGCGCCGACCTCGGTGACCACGCCGGCCGCCTCGGTGCCCATCCCCTGCTGGTCGGTCAGGCCGAGCGAGATGGCGACGTCGCGGAAGTTGACGCCGGCCGCCCGTACCGCGATCCGGACCTGGCCGGGCGCCAGCGGCGCCGAGGCCGCCGGGGACGGGCGCAGCTCCAGACCGTCCAGGGTGCCGGTCGCGCCGGCCTCCAGCCGCCACGGCCCGGCGGCCGGCGGCACCAACGCGGCGGGCAGCGCCCGGCTCAGGCGCGGCACGAGCACCCCGCCGGCGCGGACCGCGATCTGCGGTTCCGCGTCGACCGGCAGCGGGCCGGCCACCACCGCCCACGACTCCGGCAGCCCGTCGGTGTCCACCAGGACGATCCGGCCGGGATACTCGTTCTGGGCCGAGCGGAGCAGACCCAGCACGGTCGCGGCGGCCAGGTCGGTCACCGGTCCGCCGGCCGCCGTGGCGGCGCGGGTGAGCACCACGAGCCGGGCGTCGTCGTCGCCGGCCAGCCACCGCTGCACCGCGTCGAGCGTGCGGCGGGTGAGGTCGGCGGGCTCGCCGGCTTCGATCGCGGCCAGCAACGGCAGGTCGGGCACGGTCAGGTCGCCGACGGCCAGGTAGGTCCGGCCGGCGGTGCTGCCCTCGGCCCCGCTCTCGTCCCACTCGATCCGGAACAGCGAGTCGTCCAGCCGCGGGGCACGGGTCAGGCTGTCGCCGGCGACCGGGCGGAACACCAGCTTGTCGACGGCGGCGACCGGGGCGCCGGACGCGTCGGCGAGCTGCACGACGAGGCCGTCCTCGCCGACCGGGCGCAACCTCACCCGCAGCGTGCGCGCGCCGGCGGCGTGCACGCCGACGCCGGTCCACGCGAACGGCAGCCGTGCACCCCCGGAACCGCCGACCAGGGCCGCCGCGTGCAGGGCGGCGTCGAACAGGGCGGGGTGCACCGCGTACGACTCGGCGTCCACGGTCTCCGGCAGCTCGACCTCGGCCAGCACGTCGTCGCCGTGCCGCCAGGCCGCGCGCAGCCCCCGGAAGTCCGGCCCGTAGTCGAGACCCGCCTGCGCGGCCCGCTCGTAGGTGTCGTGCACGGCGACCGGCTCGGCCCCGGCGGGCGGCCAGTCCCGCAGGTCGAAGCCGGGCGCGGCGTCGTCGTCGACCAGCAGGCCGTCGGCGTGGCGCACCCACGGGCCGTCGTCACCGGCGCGGGCGGCGATGCGCACCGTGCGGGCGCCGTCGCTCTCCGGGCCGCCGACCCGCGCCTGGAGCAGCACGTCCCCGGTCGCCGGCAGCACCAACGGCGTACCGATGGTCAGCTCGCGCAGCGCGCCCGCGCCGACCAGCCGCCCGGCCTGCCCGGCCAGCTCGACGAACGCGGTGCCGGGAAAGACGATCCGGTCCAGCACGCGGTGGTCGCCGAGCCACGGGTGGGTGGTGGTGGAGATCCGGGCGGTGAGCACGAGCCCGTCGTCGTCGGCGAGCGTCACCGCCGCGCCGACCAGCGGATGACCGCCCGAGGTGAGCCCGGCGGCGGAGACGTCGCCGGCCGTCGCCCGCACCCGCGGCCAGAACCGCTGGTGCTGGAACCGGTAGGTCGGCAGGTCGGCGACCGGCCCGGGCGGGGTGAGCGCGGACCAGTCCACCGTGGCGCCGCGCACCCACAGCTCGGCCGCCGCCCGGTGCAGTCGGGTCCAGCCGTCGTGGTCGCGGCGCAGCGTCCCGGTCACCAGGCCACCGGCGGCGTCGACCCGGTCCTGGAGCGCGGCGGTCAGCACCGGGTGCGGGCTCACCTCGACGAACGTGGTGTGCCCGGCCGCGATGAGTCCCTGCACGACCTCGTCGAACCGGACCGGGTCGCGGAGGTTGTCATACCAGTAGCCGGCGTCGAGCGCGGTGGTGTCGAGCAGGCCACCGGTGACGGTCGAGTAGAACGGGATCCGCCCGGCCGTCGGGCGCACCGTGCCGAACGCCGCCCGCAGGTCGTCGCGGACGGCCTCCACCTGAGGCGAGTGGGAGGCGTAGTCGATCGCCACCCGACGCGACCAGAGGCCCGCCGCGGCGCACCGCTGCTCGATGGTGGCCAGGCCGGCCGAGTCGGCCGACAGCACCACCAGGTGCGGGCCGTTCACCGCACCGAGCACCGCGCCGTCGACGCCGTCCAGCAGCGCCCCGGCCCGATCCGGGCCGGTCCCGACGGCCAGCAGGCCACCCTGACCGGCCAGCCGGAGCAGGATCCGGGCCCGCTGCACCGAGATCCGCGCGCCGTCGGCGAGACTCAGCGCCCCGGCGGCCACGGCGGCGGCGAGTTCGCCCTGGGAGTGCCCGACCACGCCGGCAATGTCGACGCCGAGCCACTCCCAGACCGCGGCCAGTGACACCATCACCGCCCACAGCGCCGGTTGCAGCAGGTCGGAACGTTCCATCCAGGACTCGTCGCGAGCGCGCAACGCGGCGCCGACCGCCCAGTCCAGGTGCTCGGCCAGCGCCGCCTCGCACTCGGCGAACCGGTCGGCGAAGACCGGGCAGGTGTCGAGCAGGTCGGCCGCCATGCCGGCCCACTGGCCGCCCTGGCCGGGGAAGACCAGGATCACGCCGCCCTCGGCGGTGGCCGCCGACCGTACCCCGGTGACCAGGCCGGCGGCGGTGGCGCCGGTCGCGGCGGCGGCGAGGCCGGCGGCGTCCGCGCCCACGACCACGGCCCGGTGCTCCAGCGCCGCCCGCCCGCTCACCAGCGCGCGGGCGACGGCGGCCGGCTCGTCGTCGACCTCGCGCAACGCGGCGGCCTGCGCGCGCAACGCCTCCGCGGTACGCCCGGAGATCGGCCAGGACCAGGCGGCGGGAGCCGGCGTGGCGGGCACGGGCGCGGCCCCGGGCGCCTCTTCGATGATCACGTGGGCGTTGGTGCCGCTCATGCCGAACGACGAGACGCCGGCCCGCCGGGCGCGCCCGGCCCGGGTCCACGGCACCGGCTCGGTCAGCAGCCGCACCGCCCCGGACGTCCAGTCGACCTGCGGCGTCGGCCGGTCCACGTGCAGCGTGCGGGGCAGGCGGTCGTGCCGCATCGCCTGCACCATCTTGATCACCCCGGCGACGCCGGCGGCGGCCTGGGTGTGCCCGATGTTCGACTTCACCGAGCCCAGCCAGAGCGGCTCGGCGCGGTCCTGACCGTAGGTGGCCAGCAGCGCCTGCGCCTCGATCGGGTCGCCGAGGCGGGTGCCGGTGCCGTGTCCCTCGACCACGTCCACGTCCGACGGTGACAGCCCGGCCGCGGCCAGCGCCGCCCGGATCACCCGCTGCTGAGCCGGCCCGTTCGGCGCGGTCAGCCCGTTGCTGGCGCCGTCGGAGTTGACCGCGGTGCCGCGGACCAGCGCCAGCACCCGGTGTCCGTTGCGCCGCGCGTCGGAGAGCCGTTCCAGCAGCAGCACCCCGGCGCCCTCGCCCCACCCGGTGCCGTCGGCGGCAGCCGCGTACGGCTTGCACCGCCCGTCGGCGGCGAGGCCGAGCTGGCGGCGGAACTCGACGAACGCGGTCGGCGTCGACATCACCGTCACGCCGCCGGCCAGCGCGGTCGCGCACTCACCGTGGCGCAACGCCTGCACGGCCAGGTGCAGCGCCACCAGCGACGAGGAGCAGGCGGTGTCCACGGTCAGCGCGGGACCTTCCAGCCCGTACGCGTAGGCCACCCGGCCGGACAGCACCGCCGCCGCGTTGCCGGTGCCCTGGTGCCCGTCGGTCTCCTCGCCGGCGACGGCGAGCAGGCCCAGATAGTCCTGGCCGCTGGTGCCCACGAACACGCCGGTGCGGGTGCCGGCGGTGCAGCGGGGATCGATCCCGGCCCGTTCGAAGGTCTCCCACACCACTTCCAGCAGCATCCGCTGCTGCGGGTCCATGGCCAGCGCCTCGCGCGGCGAGACGGCGAACAGGTCGGCGTCGAACCCGGTCACGTCGCGCAGGAAGCCGCCCCGCGCGTCCGGGTCGTCCAGCGACGCCGGATCCCAGCCCCGGTCCACCGGGAACGGCGTGAGGCCGTCGCCGTCGCCGTCGACCAGCCGCCACAGCGCCTCCGGGCTGTCCGCGTCGCCGGGATAACGGCAGGCCATGCCCACGATCGCGATCGGCTCGTCCGGCTCGGTCCGGGCCGCCGGCTCCGCGCTCGTGGTGGCGGCGGAGTCCCCGGCCAGCAGCTCACGCAGCCGGCCGGCCAACGCCACCGGGGTCGGGTGGTCGAAGACGAGCGTGGCCGGCAGCGTCAGGCCGGTCTCGGCGCTGAGCCGGTTGCGCAGCTCGACCGCGGTCAGCGAGTCGAAGCCGAGCTTCTTGAACGGGACCCGCACGTCCACCCCGGCCGCGTCACGGTGACCGAGCACCACCGCCGCCTGTTCGCGGACCAGGGTGCGCAGCGCGCGTTCCCGATCGGCCGCGGGCAGCCCGCGCAGGGTCACCGCGAACGCCGGCGGGTCGCCGCCGGGGGCCGCCCCGGCGGCCGGACCGGCCGCCTCGGGCAGGAGGGCGAGCAGCGGCTGCGGGCGGGACGCGGTGAACGCGGGGGCGAAGCTCCGCCAGTCGACGTCGGCCACGACCACGCATCCGTCGTCGTCGCCGTCCAGCGCGGCGGCCAGGGCGGCCACCGCACGCGCCGGGTCCATCGCGCGCAGGCCCCGGCGGCGCAGGTACTCCTGGGTGCTCGCGTCACCGGCCATGCCGGCGCCGGCCCACGGGCCCCAGGCGAGCGCCAGACCCGGCCGGCCGGCGGCCCGCCGCTGCTCGACCAGCGCGTCGAGGACGGCGTTGGCGGCGGCGTACGCGCCCTGCTGCCCGCTGCCCCAGACCCCGGCCACCGAGCTGAAGACGACGAAGAAGTCGAGCTCGGCGGTGAGTTCGTCCAGGTGCCGGGCACCGGCCACCTTGGCCCGCAGGGTCGCGGCGAACGCCGCCGGGTCGGTGTCCGCCAGCGCGCCGAACTCCCCCGACCCGGCCGCGTGCACCACGCCCGCCAGGTCCGGGATGCCGGCGACCAGCTCGGCCACGGCGGCCCGGTCGCCGACGTCGCAGGCGGCGACCGTGACGGTGGTGCCGCGCCCGGCCAGCTCCTGGACCAGTCCGGCCACGCCGGGAGCGTCGGCGCCGCGCCGGCCGGTCAGCACCACGTGCCCGGCGCCCCGGTCGGCCAGCATGCGCGCGACGTGCGCGCCGAGCGCCCCGGTGCCGCCGGTGACGAGCACCGTACCGCCGGTGGCGCCAGCGCGCCCGGCCGCCGGCGGGGCGGCCCGGACGAGGCGGCGCGCGGTCACCCCGGTGGGCCGGACGGTCACCTGGTCCTCGCTGCCGTCGGCCAGCACGGCGGCCAGGTGGCCCAGGGCCGTCCCGCCGGTGCCGGCGGGCAGGTCGATCAGGCCGCCCCACCGGTCCGGGTGCTCCAGCGCGGCCACCCGGCCGAGCCCCCACACCTGCGCGGCGAGCGGGTGCTCGGACACGCCCCGGGTGATCGTCCACAGCGGCGCGGCGATGCCGGCGTCACCGAGGGCCTGCAACACGGTCAGCGTCAGCGCCGCACCGCGCGCCACCACGCCGTCCGGCATCGGCTCGTCGGCCAGCCCGGCCAGCGAGACGACGGCGCCGAACTCCCGGCCCGTCGCGGCCAGGCGCGCGGCCAGGGCCGTCCGGTCCAGGTCGACCGCCGTCAACGTCAGCACGGTGACGTCGTCGCCGAGCGCGGCCACCACGTCCTCGGCCGCGACGCCCTCGGGCACCAGGACCAGCCGGGGGCCGGGGCGCGGGCCCGGCACCGGGGTGACCGGCGTCCACACCACCCGGTAGCGCCAGTCGTCGGCGGCCGGGGCGCGGTGCGCCGGCCAGTAACGGTCCCGCCGGAACGCGTACGTGGGCAGCTCGGCCGGCAGTCCGGTGTCCCGCCCGACGACGGCCGTCCAGTCGACCGGGACGCCGACCGTGAACAGCGCCCCGACGGCCTCCAGCAGCGTCTCCGGCTCGGGCCGCTCGCGCCGGGACGCGGCCACCCGCACCGGCGGCGCCAGGTCCTCGGGCTCGGCGGTCCCGGCCGCGCCGAGCTGGGCCATGCCGGTGAGCACGCCGTCCGGGCCGATCTCCAGGTAGCGGCGGACGCCGAGTTCGGCCAACTCCTGCACGCCGTCGTGGAAGCGGACCGGGCGCCGCACGTGGCGCACCCAGGTGTCGGCGTCGTAGCCGTCGACCACGGTGCCGGTCAGGTTCGACACGATCGGGATGCGCGGCGCGGCGTAGGTCAGCCCGGCCGCCACCGCGCGGAACGCGTCGAGCATCGGCTCCATCCGGGCCGAGTGGAAGGCGTGCGAGACCCGCAGTTGCTGGGTCCTGACCCCGTCGCGGGCGCAGCTCGCGGCGAACGCGGCGACCGCCTCGGCGTCGCCGGAGACGACCACCGACTCGGGGCCGTTCACCGCCGCGATGTCGAGCCCGTCCGGCAACGCCGCGGCGACCTCCGCCTCGCCGAGACGTACCGACAGCATGGCGCCGCCGGCCGGGAGCGCCTGCATCAGCCGGCCCCGGGCCGCCACCAGCGTGACCGCGTCGGCGAGCGAGAGCACCCCGGCCACGTGGGCCGCGGTCAGCTCGCCGATCGAGTGGCCGAGCAGCACGTCCGGCACCACGCCCCACGACTCGACCAGCCGGAACAGCGCGACCTCGACCGCGAACAACCCGGCCTGGGTGTAGCCGGTCCGGTCGAGCAGGTCCGCGTCGTGCCACACCACGTCGCGCAGTGGACGCTCCAGGTGGCGGTCGAAGCGGGCGCAGACGTCGTCGAACGCCGCGGCGAAGACCGGGTAGGTGGCGTGCAGTTCCCGGCCCATCCCCACCCGCTGGCCGCCCTGGCCGGTGAACAGGAACGCGAGTTTGCCCGCGCTGACCGTGCCCCGGACCACCCCGGGCGCGGCGTGCCCGTCCCGGACCGCGGCCAGGCCCTGCGGACCGGCCAACACGACGGCCCGGTGCTCCATGGCCGAGCGGGTGCCGACCAGCGCCCGGGCGACCGCGTGCCGGTCGTGGTCCGCGCCGAGGAAGACCCGCAGCCGATCGGCCTGGGCGCGCAGACCCGCGGCGGTACGCCCGGACACCACCCACGGGACCGGGCCGGCAACCGGCTCGACCGGCTCACCGGCCGGCGGCTGCGGTGCCTGCTCCAGGATCACGTGGGCGTTGGTGCCGCTCACCCCGAACGACGAGACGCCGGCCCGGCGCGGGCGGTCCCGGCGCGGCCAGTCCACCGGGTCCCGCAGGACCGCGACGCCGCCGGCGCTCCAGTCGACGTACGGGGTCGGCTCGTCCACGTGCAGGGTGCGCGGCAGCCGGCCGTGCCGGATCGCCTGCACCATCTTGATCACGCCCGCCACGCCGGCCGCGGCCTGGGTGTGCCCGATGTTCGACTTCACCGAGCCGATCCACAGCGGATCGGCCGCGGACCGGCCGTGACCGTAGGTGGCCAACAGCGCCTCGGCCTCGATCGGGTCGCCGAGGCGGGTGCCGGTGCCGTGCGCCTCGACGGCGTCGACGTCGGCGGGCGTGAGATCCGCGCCGGCCAACGCCTGCCGGATCACCCGGCGTTGGGCCGGGCCGCTGGGCGCGGTCAGGCCGTTGCTGGCGCCGTCGGAGTTGACCGCGCTGCCGCGCAGCACGGCGAGGACGCGCCGGCCGAGCCGCTGCGCCTCGGAGAGGCGCTCCAACACCAGGACGCCGACGCCCTCGGCCCAGCCGGTGCCGTCGGCAGCCGCCGCGAACGGCTTGCACCGCCCGTCCGCGGCCAGGCCGTCCTGCTTGGCGAACTCGCCGAACACCTCGGGCGACACGAGCACGGTGACGCCGGCCGCGAGCGCGGTGGCGCAGTCGCCGCGACGCAGCGCCTGCCCGGCCAGATGGACCGCGACGAGCGCCGACGAACAGGCGGTGTCGACGGTGACGGCCGGGCCCTCCAGCCCGAGGGTGTAGGCGACCCGGCCGGACAGCACGCTTGTGGCGCTGCCGGTGAGCGCGTGCCCCTCCGCCGCCGGCTCGTCGTGCAGCAGGTAGTGGTAGCCGGAGGTGGCCGCGCCCACGAACACCCCGGTCCGGGTGCCCCGCAGCTCGTCGGCGTCGATCCCGGCCCGCTCGATCGCCTCCCACGACGTCTCCAGCAGCAGCCGCTGCTGGGGGTCCATGGCCAGCGCCTCGCGTGGGGAGATGTCGAAGAACTCGGCGTCGAAGTCGACGCCACCGGCGAGGAAGCCGCCCCGGGCCGCGTACGCCGGCCCGTCCGGGTGCGCCGCCCAGCCCCGGTCGTCCGGGAAGCCGGTGATCGCGTCGCCACCGTCGTCGACCAGTCGCCACAGCGCCTCCGGCGAGTCGGCGCCGGGGAACCGGCAGGCCATCCCGACGATCGCGATCGGCTCGGTGGCGGCCTCGGTCAGCGCGCGGTTCGCCGTGCGCAGCCGCTCGGTCTCCTTCAACGACGACCGCAGCGCGGCCACGTAGTCTTCGGTCGAAGCCATCTTGAACTCCAGCGGGTCGTCGCGTCGGGTGGTTCAGGAGGCCCGTTCGCCGAGCGCCAGCCGCAGCAGGTCCTCGCCGTCCAGGTCGTCGATCTCGTCGGTGGCCAGCGGCACCGGGTCGGCGCCCGGCTCCGGCTCGGCGAGGCTCAGCAGCGTGTCGAGCAGGCCGGCGCCGCGCAGCCGGGACAGCGGGATCAGCTGCAACGCCCGGCGGACGCGGGTGTCGTCGTCGTCCTCGGCCGCGCCGCCGAAGAGCAGCGCGTCGAGGTGCTCGGCGAGCGCGCGGACGCTCGGATGGTCGAACGCGACGGCGGCGGGCAGCCGCTCACCCACCGCCCGGCCGAGCCGGTCGCGCAGCTCGACGGCGGTCACCGAGTCCAGGCCGAGGTCGCGCAGCGCGCGGTCGACCCGCAGGGTGGCCGGCTGGGCGTAGCCCAGCACCGCCGCGGCGTGCCGCTGCACCAGCTCCAGGACGGCCGCCGCCCGCTCGGCGGCGGGCAGCGCGGTGAGCCGGTCCCGGTCGCCCTGGCTGCCGTCGGGCTCGGCCGGCCCGCCGCCGGCGGCGTCGGCCAGCCCGGTCAGCAGGGGTTGCGGCCGGAGCGCGGCGAACGCCGGGGCGAAGCGGTCCCAGTCGACGTCGGCCACGACGACGCACCCGTCGCCGCCGCCGACCGCGCCGGCCAGCGCCGCCACCGCGAGGCCGGGGTCCATCGGCGGCAGGCCACGCCGCTGCAGGTACGCGTCGGCGCCCGCCCCCGCCGCCATGCCGGCGCCCGCCCACGGGCCCCAGCTCACCGAGGTGCCGGGCCGGCCCCGGGCACGCCGCCGCCGGACCAGGCCGTCGAGGTGGGCGTTGGCCGCGGAGTACGCGCCCTGCCCGCCCGCTCCCCAGACGCCGGCGATCGAGCCGAACACGACGAACGCGTCCAGCGGCGTGTCGCCGAGCACGTCGTCGAGCACCTCCGCGCCGACCACCTTCGCGCGCATCGCGTCGGCCAGGTCGGCCGGGGTCAGTTCGGTGATCGGGCACACCGTGCCGGCGCCGGCCGCGTGCACCACCGCGGACAGGGGATGCTCCGCCGGGACGGCGTCGAGCAGCGCGGTCACCGCGTCCCGGTCGGTGACGTCGCAGGCCGCGACGGTCACCCGCGCGCCACGGTCCTCCAGGTCGCGGACCAGTTCCGACACGCCGGGGGTGTCCGCGCCCCGGCGGCCGGCGAGCAGCAGGTGCGGCGTCCCCCGGTCGGCCAGCCAGCGCGCGACGTGCCCGCCGAGCGCGCCCGCGCCACCGGTCAGCAGCACGGTGCCGGTCGGCGTCCATCCGGCCCCGGTGCGCGCGGGAGCCGGCGCCCGGACCAGCCGGCGCGCGGTCACCCCGGACGCGCGGACGGCGACCTGGTCCTCCCGGCCGTCGGCGAACACGCTCACCAGGTGCCGGGCGGCGAGCACGTCGAGCTGGACGGGAAGGTCGACGAGGCCGCCCCACCAGCGCGGGAATTCGAGGGCGGCGACCCGGCCGAACCCCCAGACCACGTCGCCGTGGGGGTCGTCGCCGGTCACCGCGTCCCGGGTCAGGCACCACAGCGGGACGTTCCAGTCCAGGTCGTGCAGCGCCTGGGTGACGCTCAGCAGCCAGGCCGCGCCCGCGCTGCCGGGCAGGCCGGCGACGCCGGCCAGCTCGGCCGACCGGTACGGCTGCAGGCCCTCCGCCGCCGTCGCCCGGTCGCCGGTGACCAGGACCACCCGGGACTCGGCGCCGCCGGCCTTCAGCGCGCCGGCCACGTCGCTGACCATCTCGTCGTCGTCGCCCGGCGTCACCACCAGCCACGTGCCGCTGAGCCGGGCCGCCGTCGGGTGCGCCGGCCGCCACTCGACCCGGTAGCGCCAGGAGTCGGTGGCCGCCTGCTCGGCGGCCTGCCCGCGCCAGGCGGACAGGGCCGGGAGCAGCTCGGTCACCCGGGTGTCCGGCGCCACGCCGAGCAGACCGGTGAACCGCGCGACGTCGTCGTCGTCGACCGCCGCCCAGAAGGCGCCGGCGCCGGTGACCTCGGGCCGCGGCGGCGCGAGGACCGGCCAGTAGCGGTCCCGCGCGAACGGATAGGTGGGCAGGACGACGCGGGTGCCGCCCCACACCCGCAAGACCGCCGCCCAGTCGACGGGCTGACCCGCCACGTGCAGCTCGGCCAGCGCCGCGAGCAGGGTCGTCGTCTCGCCGTGGCCCTGCCGCAGCGCCGGCGCGATCACCGTGGGCGCGTCGGCGGTGCCGGTGAGCGAGTGTCGGGTCAGCGCGGTCAGCACCGGGTGCGGCCCGAGCTCCAGGAACCGGGTGACACCGGCCGCCTCCAGGCAGGCCACCCCGTCGGCGAACCGGACCGCGCGGCGGGCGTGCCGGACCCAGTGTTCGGCGTCCAGGGTCTCGGCGACCCGGCCGGTCACGTTGGACACGACCGGGATGCGTGGCGCGGCGTACGTCAGCGCCTCCGCCACCGCCCGGAACTCGTCGAGCATCGGCTCCATCCGCACCGAGTGGAACGCGTGCGACACCCGCAGCAGGTTGTTGCGCCGGCCCTGCGCGGTCCACCGCGCGGCGAGTGCGAACACCGCGTCCTCGTCGCCGGAGACCACCACCTGGGCCCGCCCGTTGACCGCCGCCACGTCCACGCGGCCGTCCAGGTCGGCCAGCTCGGCGGTGGCCTCGTCCTCGGTGGCGTCGACCGCGAGCATCGCGCCGCCGGGCGGCAACTGCTGCATCAGCCGGCCGCGCGCGGCCACCAGGGCGCAGGCGTCGTCGAGCGACAGCACCCCGGCCACGTGCGCGGCGACCAGCTCGCCGATCGAGTGGCCGAGCAACGCGTCCGGCGTGACGCCCCAGCTCTCCACCAGCCGGTACAGCGCCACCTCCAGGGCGAACAGGCCGGCCTGGGTGTGCACGGTCTGGTGCAGCGCGTCGGCGTCGGCGTCGATCACCTCCCGCAGCGGCCGGTCCAGCACGGCGTCGAAGCGGTCGCAGATCGCGTCGAACGCTGCCGCGAACACCGGGAACGCGGCACGCAGCTCCGCGCCCATGCCGAGGCGCTGCGCGCCCTGGCCGGTGAAGAGCACGGCCAGCCGGCCCGGGCGGGCGGTCCCGCTGACCACCGCCGGGTCGGCCGTGCCCTGCGCCAGCGCGGTCAGGCTCGCCGTCGTCCGGCAGGGATCGCCGGCCAGCACCACCGCGCGCTCGTCGAGCAGGGTGCGGCCGGTGGCGAGCGAGTGGCCGACGTCGAGCAGCGCCAGGTTGGGGTCGGCGGACAGCCGGGCCAGCAGCCGCTGTGCCTGCTCGCGCAGGGCGGTGCCGGAGCCGGCCGACAGCAGCAGCGGCACCGTCGCCGGGGCGCCGGCCGGTTCGCGGGTCGCGGCGGGCGTCGCGGCGGGGGCCTCCTCGACGATCACGTGGGCGTTGGTGCCGCTGACACCGAACGAGGAGATCCCGGCCCGCCGGGCGCTGCCGTGACGCGACCACGGCACCGGCTCGGTGAGCAGGCGCATCTCCCCGGCCGACCAGTCGACGTGCGGCGTCGGCTCGTCCACGTGCAGGGTGCGCGGCAGCAGCCCGTGGCGCAGCGCCATGACCATCTTGATGATCCCGGCCACGCCCGCGGCGGCCTGGGTGTGCCCCAGGTTCGACTTCACCGACCCCAGCCACAACGGCCGGTCCGGCGGCCGGTTGCGCCCGTACGCGGCCAGCAGCGCCTGCGCCTCGATCGGGTCGCCGAGCGTGGTGCCGGTGCCGTGCGCCTCGACCACGTCCACGTCGCCCGGGCCCAGGTCCGCGCCGGCCAGCGCCTGCGCGATCACCCGCTGCTGCGACGGGCCGTTCGGGGCGGTCAGCCCGCTCGACGCCCCGTCCTGATTGACCGCGCTGGAGCGGACCAGGGCCAGCACCGGGTGCCCGTGGCGGCGGGCGTCACTCAACCGTTCCAGCACGAGCAGCCCCGCGCCCTCCGACCAGGCGGTGCCGTCGGCCGACGCGGCGAACGACTTGCAGCGCGCGTCGGCGGCGAGACCGCTGTCGACGGTGAACCCGGTCAGCACGGACGGCGTGGCCATCACGGTGACGCCGCCGGCCAGCGCGAGCGTGCACTCCCCCTGACGCAGCGACTGCGCGGCCAGGTGGACCGCGACGAGTGAGGACGAGCACGCGGTGTCGACGGTGACGGCCGGACCCTCGAAACCGAAGGTGTAGGAGACCCGGCCGGAGATGGCGCTGCCGGCGTTGCCGGTCGCCAGGTAGCTTTCGGCCTGGTCCCCGGCGGCCCCGGCGAGCGCGCCGTAGTCGTGGTACATGGCCCCGACGAAGACGCCGGTGCGGGTGCCGCGCAGCAGCGTGTGGTCGATTCCGGCGTGCTCCAACGCCTCCCAGGCGACCTGGAGCATCAGCCGCTGCTGCGGGTCCATCACCAGCGCCTCGCGCGGCGAGACGCCGAAAAGCTGGGCGTCGAAGTCACCGGCGCCGCTGAGGAAGCCGCCCTCGCGCGGCCCGCCGGCGGCGGTGAGCGCGTCGAGGTCCCAGCCCCGGTCGGACGGCAGCGCGCCGATCGCGTCGCCGTCGGCCGCCACCAGGTGCCACAGGTCCTCGGCGCTGGCCACCTCGCCCGGATACCGGCAGCCCATCGCCACGATCGCGATCGGCTCCCGGGCCCGGTCCTCGGCGGCGCGCAGCGCCTCCCGCGTGTCCCGCAGGTCGACGGTGGCCCGCTTCAAATATTCCAGGAGCTTGTTCTGGTCTGTCATGGCGCCTCTTTCCGTCGCTCACACCGCGCGGTCGAGGAACTCGAAGAGCTCCTCCGCCGTCGCCGACTCGAGGTCCTGCTCACCGTCGGTGTCCTCGGTCCCGCCGTTCAGGCGGGCGACGAGCGAGCGCAACCTCCGCTTGACACGTGCATGGGCGTCGTCGCCGGGCTCGACCGCGTCCAGCACGGCCTCCAGCCGGTCCAGCTCCTCCAGCGCGACCTCGGCGGCCGGCCTGGCGGGTGGCACGAGCGCGACCCGCAGGTGCGCCGCCAGCGCCATCGGCGTCGGGTGGTCGAAGACCAGCGTCGCCGGCAACCGCAGGCCGGTCACGCCGGCGATCCGGTTGCGCAGCTCGATGCCGGTCAGGGAGTCCATGCCGAGGTCGAGGAAGCCCCGCTCGGAGCGCACCTCGCCGCCGGACGGATAGCCGAGCACGACCGCGACGTGGGTGCGGACGAAGTCGAGCACGACCCGCTGCCGCTCCTCGTCGGGCAGCGCGATCAGCCGCTCGCGCAGCGGCGGCCCGTCGCTCTCGGCCGGCCGGCCGGCCGCGGACCGCACCGGCGTACGCACCAACGAGCGCAGCAGGTGCAGCAACGGTCCGGTCGCCGCGCTGAGCGCGCCCCGGGCGAACAGCAGGGGCACCACCACCGGCGCGGGGTGTCGCACCGCCGCGTCGAACAGCGTCATCCCGAACGAGGTCTCCATCGGTCGCAGGCCGGTCCGCTCGACCCGGCGCACGTCGAGTTCGGTAAGCGCCCCGGTCATCCCGGTCGGCTGCGCCCACGGGCCCCACGGCAGCGACTTCGCCACCAGCCCGTCCGCCCGGCGGCGCTGGGCCAGCGCGTCGAGGAACGCGTTGGCCGCCGCGTAGTTGCCCTGACCGGCGCCGCCGAAGGTGCCGGCGGCGGAGGAGAACAACACGAACGCGGTGAGGTCGAGACCGCGGGTGAGGTCGTGCAGGTTCATCGCGCCCCGGGCCTTGCCCCGCATCACCAGGTCGACCCGGCCGGGGTCGAGCGCCGCGATCACCCCGTCGTCCAGGACGCCGACCGCGTGCACCACGCCGGTGAGCGGCCGGTCGGCCGGGATCTCGGCGAGGACCTCGGCCAGCCGGTCCCGGTCCGCCGCGTCGCACGCCACCACCGTCGCCTCGGCGCCGAGGGCGGCGACGTCGGCGACCAGGTCGGCGGCGCCCGGAGCATCGGCGCCGCTGCGGCTGGTGACCAGGAAGTGGCGTACGCCGTGCACGCTCGCCAGGTGCCGCACCAGCGCGCTGCCCAGCGTGCCGGTGCCGCCGGTGACCAGGACGGTGCCGTCCGGCCCGAACGCCGGCGCGGTGTCGCCCTCGGCCGGCGCGACACGCACCAGGCGGGCCGCGCTGACCCGGCCGGCCCCGGCGGCGAGCTGCGGCTCGCCCGAGCACACCGCCGGGGGCAGCAGGTCGAGGTCGGCGTCGACGCCCAGGTCGAGCAGGACGAAGCGGTTCGGGTGCTCGGACTGGGCCGAGCGCAGCAGCCCCCAGGCCGCCGCCGGGGCGAGCGCCGGCTTCGCGCCGACCGCTCCCCGGGAGACCACCAGCAGGCGGGCCGGCTCGAAACGGTCGTCGCCGATCCACCGCTGGGCCAGCGCCAGGGCCTCGTGCACGCAGCCTGCCGCCCGGTCGACGGCGTCGCCGTCGCCGTCGGACGCGGACAGCGCGACCACCACCACCGCCGGATCGTCGTCGCCGGTGAAGTGGGCGGTGACGTCGTCGAACGTGGCGCAGGCGCTGACCCGGCCACCGGCGGCGCGCACCTGGTCGGCCAGCGGGGCGTCGCCGACGACCAGCCAGTGTCCCGGATCGGCCGGGGCGACGGCGAGGTCGCTCCAGTCCAGCTCGTACAGCGTGGTCGGCCGGGCCGCGCCGGACGCGCCGAACGAGGCCGGCAGCGGCCGGGCCACCAGCGCGTCCACCGCGACGACCGGCGCGCCCGTGGCGTCGGCGATCCGCACCACGACGGCGTTCTGCTCGGACCGGCCGAGCCGGACCCGGACCGTGTCCGCGCCGGTGGCCCACAGCCGCACCCCGCTGAACGAGAACGGCAGCTCGGCGCCCTGCGGCGCGCCGCCGGCGGCGTCCCGGTGCAGCGACCGGAGCAGCCCGATGCCGTGCAGGGCGGCGTCCAGCAGGGCCGGGTGCACCCCGTACGCCGCCGCGTCGTCCCCGTCGTCGGGCAGCGCGACCTCGGCGAACACCTCGCCGTCGCGTTGCCACAGGGCGCGCAGCCCCTGGAAGGCCGGCCCGTAGCCGTAGCCGCGCTCGGTCAGGTCGTCGTAGAAGCCGGCGGTGTCCACCGCCTGCGCCCCGGCCGGCGGCCACTCCCGCAGGTCGAAATCGGGGCCGGCCGTCACCGGAGCGAGGGTCGCGCTCGCGTAGCGGGTCCACTCCACCTCGTCGCCGGGGTCGGAGTCCGGGCGGGCGTAGACGGCGACGGTGCGGCGGCCGGTCTCCCCGGGCGCGCCGACCACGACCTGGATCCGGACCGCCTGCCGCTCGGTGAGCACCAGCGGCGCCTCCAGGGTCACCTCGTCCAGCGCCGCGGCGCCGACCCGCAGGCCGGCCTGCAACGCCAGCTCGACGAACGCGGTGCCGGGCAGCAGCACGGTCCCGAGCACCGCGTGGTCGCCCAACCAGCGCTGGTCGCCGGCGCCGAGCCGGCCGGTCAGCACCAGCCCGTCGCCGTCGGCAAGCGCCACGGCGGCGCCGAGCAGCGGGTGGCCGGCGTCGGTCAGGCCGGCGCCGCTCAGGTCGCCGGCCGGCGTCGTCCGCGCCGGGGTGAGCCAGTAGCGGCTGCGCTGGAACGCGTACGTCGGCAGCGGCACGATCGGCGCGGCGTGCCCGGCCAGCGCGGCCGACCAGTCGACGGTGCCGCCCTGGGCGTGCAGTTCGGCGGCCGAGCGCAGCACCCGGGTCAGGTCGCCCTCGTCGCGGCGCAGCGTGCCGACGACCGCGACGCGACGGTCCGCGTCGGCCTCGTCGAGCGTCGCGCGGACCGCCATGGCGAGCACCGGGTGGGCGCTGACCTCGACGAAGAAGTGGTAGCCGGCGTCGGCGAGGGCGCGCACGCCGGCGTCGAAGAGCACCGGCCGGCGCAGGTTGCGGAACCAGTACCCGGCGTCCATCGTGCCGGTGTCCGTCCACCCACCGTCCACCGTGGACCACATCGGGATGCGGCCCGGGCCGGGACGGACCGCGCCGAGCGCGGCGATCAGCTCGTCGCGCAGCGCGTCCATCTGTGGGCTGTGCGAGGCGTAGTCCACGGCGATCCGCCGGACCCGCACGCCGTCGGCGGCGCAGGCGTCGACGAAGGAGTCCAGGTCGTCGGCCGGGCCGGCCACCACAGTGGTCTCCGGCCCGTTGACGGCGGCGACCGACAGCTCGGGGTACGCGGCGAGCCGCTCCCGCACCGGGTCGGCGCCCAGCCACACCGACACCATGCCACCGGTGCCGGCGACGGTGCCGACGAGCTTGCTCCGCACGGCGACGATCCGGGCCGCGTCGTCGAGGCTGAGGCCGCCGGCCACGTGCGCGGCGACGATCTCGCCCTGCGAGTGGCCGACCACCGCGTCCGGCACCACGCCCCACGACTCCCACAGCCGGGTGAGCGCCACCATCACGGCGAACAGCACCGGCTGGACCACGTCGACCCGCTCCAGCGAGGCGGCGCCGGGCCGGTCGAGCAGAACGTCCTGCAGCGACCAGTCGAGGTGCGGCGCGAGCGCCAGGGCGCACTCGTCGATGGCGTCGGCGAACACCGGCGCGGTGTCCATCAGCGTGGCGGCCATGCCGATCCACTGGCTGCCCTGGCCCGGATAGACGAACACGGTCTCACCTGTCGTCACCGAGCCGGTCACCACGTCGGCGCAGGGGCGGGCGGCGACCAGGTCGTCCAGCCGGCCCAGCAGGTCGTCCCGGCCGGCGCCGAACAGCGCCGCCCGGTGTTCGAAGGCGGCCCGGGTGGTGGCCAGCGACCAGGCGACCGGGCCGGGCCCGGCGTCGGGTCGGCCGGCGAGGTGCCGGCGCAGCCGGTCGGCCTGCTCCCGCAGGGCGTCCTCGGTGCGGCCGGAGAGCAGCCAGGCCAGCGGCGCCGCCGACGCCGGCGCGTCGGCCTCGGCGGCGGGGGAATCCGGGGCCTGCTCGACGATGGCGTGCGCATTGGTGCCGGTGCCGCCGAACGACGAGATGCCGGCCCGGCGCGGGCCGCCGGTGGCCGGCCAGGCCCGCCCCTCGGTCAGCAGCCGGACCGCGCCGCGCCCCCAGTCCACGTGCGGGGTGGGCTCGTCGACGTGCAGGCTCGGCGGCAGCACGCCGTGCCGGACGGCCATCACCGCCTTGATCACGCCGGCCACGCCGGCCGCCGACTGGGTGTGCCCGATGTTCGACTTGACCGAGCCGAGCCAGAGCGGACGGTCGTCCGGCCGGTTCTGCCCGTACGTCGCGATGATGGCCTGCGCCTCGATCGGGTCGCCGAGCGTGGTGCCGGTGCCGTGTGCCTCGACCAGGTCGACGTCGGCCGGCGCCAGGCCGGCGTTCGCCAGCGCCTGCGCGATCACCCGCTGCTGGGAGGGGCCGTTGGGGGCGGTCAGGCCGTTGGAGGCGCCGTCCTGGTTGGTCGCCGTGGCGGCGACCACCGCGAGCACCGGGTGCCCGTTGCGGATCGCGTCGGAGAGACGCTCCAGCAGGACCACGCCCGCGCCCTCGCCCCAGCCGGTGCCGTCGGCCGCCGCCGCGAACGGCTTGCAGCGGCCGTCCGGGGCCAGGCCACGCTGGCGGCTGAACTCGGTGAACGAGGTAGGCGTGGGCAGCACGGCGACGCCGCCGGCCAGCGCCAGGTCGCACTCGCCCTGCCGCAGCGCCTGTGCGCCCAGGTGCAGGGCCACCAGCGACGAGGAGCAGGCGGTGTCCACGGTGACCGCCGGCCCCTCCAGCCCGAGCCCGTAGGCGACCCGGCCGGAGACGGCGGCGGTGCCGGTGCCGGCCAGGAAGAAGCCCTCGGTCGCGCCGAGCCCCAGGTGCGCGCCCATGCCGTAGCCCTGGAACGAGGTGCCGACGAAGACCCCGGTGCGGCTGCGGGCCAACGTCTGCGGGTTGATGCCGCCGCGCTCGATGGCCTCCCAGGACGTTTCCAGCAGGATCCGCTGCTGCGGATCCATCGCCAGCGCCTCGCGGGGGCTGATGCTGAAGAACCCGGCGTCGAAGTCACCGGCGTCGTAGATGAACCCGCCCTCGCGGACGTAGGAGGCGCCCGGCGCGTCGGGGTCCGGGTCGTAGAGCGCGTCGAGGTCCCAGCCGCGGTCGTCGGGGAACCCGTCGACCGCGTCGACGCCGTTGACCACCATGTCCCACAGCTCCTCCGGGCTGCGCACGCCACCGGCGTACCGGCAGCTCATGCCCACGATGGCGATCGGTTCGTCGGCGCCGGCGGCGGCCGTCGCGGCGGTCTCGGCCGGCGCCTCGCCGAGCAGCTCGGCGCGCAGGTGCTCGGCGAGCAGCGCCGGGGTCGGGTAGTCGAAGATGAGCGTGGTGGGTAGCTGCAGGCCGGTGGCCGCGCGCAGCTTGTTGCGGACGTCGACCGCGGTGACCGAGTCGAAGCCCAGCTCCCGGAAGGCCCGGGTGGGCGCGATCTCCTCCACCCCGGTGTGCCCGAGCGTGTCGGCGGCCAAGTTGCGCACCAGGTCCTGCAGGAAACGCTTGCGCTCGCCGGCCGGCAGCGCGCTCAGCCGGGCGGCGAACTCGCCCGTCTCGCCGTCGGCGCCGCCGGGCCGGTCCGCCTCCCGCCCGACGCGCGCCTCCGGGATCTCGTCGACGAGCGGTCGCCGGCGGGCGGCGGTGTAGCTGGGCGCGAACCTCTCCCAGTCGATGTCGGCGACGGTCAGGTGCGGCTCCGGCTCGCCCATCGCCTGGTCCAGCGCGGCCAGTGCGAGCTGCGGCGGCATCGGGCGCAGACCGCGCCGGGCGAGCTGGGCGACCGCGTCGGCGGTGGCCATGCCGCTGCCCTCCCAACCGCCCCAGGAGACCGCCAGCGCGGCCTGGCCGCGCTCGTGCCGCTGCCGGCACAGGGCGTCCAGGTAGGCGTTGCCGGCGGCGTACGCGGCCTGGCCGCCGCCGCCCCACACGCTCGCGCCGGAGGAGAAGACCACGAACGCCTCGAGGTCGTCGCCGGCCAACTCGTCGAGGTTGCGGGCGCCGGTCGCCTTCCCGCGTACGGTGGCGGCCAGCTCGGCCGGGTCGATGTCGGTGATCGCGGTGGACTGGGCGACCCCGGCGGCGTGGAAGACGGCGGTCAGCGGGGCGGCGTCGTCGACGCCGGCGAGCAGCGCGCGCAGCGCGTCGCGGTCGGCCACGTCGCAGGCGACGATCCGCACCCGCGCGCCGAGCGCGGCGAGTTCCCCGGCCAGTTCCGCCGCGCCGGGCGCGTCGGGGCCGCGGCGGCTGGTCAGCAGCAGCCGTTGCGCGCCGGCGGTGGCCAGCCGGCGGGCCACGTGGGCGCCGATCGTGCCGGTCCCGCCGGTGATCAGCACCGTGCCGCGCAGGCTCGGCGCGGGCCGGCGGTTCGGGTTCGGCGCGGCGCGCACCATCCGCCGGGCGAGGACGCCGGAGGCCCGTACGGCGAGTTGGTCCTCGTCGCCGAGCCCGGCCAGCACGGCCGCGATCCGGCCGGCGGCGCGGCCGTCGACGACCGGCGGGAGGTCGATCAGGCCGCCGAACCGGCCGGGCTGTTCCAGGCTCGCCACCAGGCCCAGCCCCCAGCTCTGGGCCTGGGTGGCGCCGGTGATCCGGTCGGCCGGGGAGACGCTCACCGCGCCCCGGGTGGCGAGCCAGAGCGGCACGTCCCGGTCGCCGCGGGCGTGCTCCTGGATCAACGCCAGGTTGCCGACGGTGCCGCGGGTGACGTCCGGCCAGTCCGGGTGCGGTGCCTCGTCCAGCGCCAGCAGCGACACGATGCCGGCGAGGTCTGCCGCGCCGGCGTCGGTGACCACCTCGGCGCCGTGCGCGGTGAGCAGCCGGTCGACCTCGGCGGCCGTCGGGTCCCCGTCCGGGGCGACGAGCAGCCACCGGCCGGACAGCGTCGCCGGGCCGCCGGCCGGCGCCGGTCGCCACTCGACCCGGTAGCGCCAGGCGTCGACGGTGCGGCGGCGCTGCTCCCGCGAGCGCCAGGAGGCCAGCACCGGCAGCACCGGGGCGATCCGGTCGGCGTCGTCGGCGCCGAACGCCTCGATCAGCGGGGCCAGGTCGGAGCGTTCGACCGCGTCCCAGAACCCGGCCTCGGCGGCGTCGGAGGTGGTGCCGGTGGTGGCGGCGGGGTTCGCCTCCAGCCAGAACCGCTGGTGCTGGAACGCGTAGGTGGGCAGCGGCATCGGCGGCGCGGCGCCGTCGACCCGCGACGGCAGCGCGGTCCAGTCGAACCGGACGCCCCGGGCGTACGCCTCGGCCACCGAGGCCCGGAACCGGTCCGGGCCGCCCTCGTCGCGCCGCAGCGAGCCGACCGCGACCGCCTCGACGTTCGCGTCCTCGGCGGCGTCCTGCACCGCGTGCACCAGCACCGGGTGGGTGCTGGCCTCGACGAAGACGGTGTGCCCGTCGCGCAGCAGCCGCCGCACCGCGTCGGCGAAGCGGACCGTCTGCCGGATGTTGCGGTACCAGTACGCCGCGTCCAGCCCGGCGGTGTCCACCGGTGCACCGGTGACGGTGGAGTAGAACACCGGGCCGTCGCCAGCGCGGGGGCTGATGCCGGCCAGCTCGGCCAGCACGGGTTCGCGCAGCACGTCCATGTGCCAGGAGTGGGCCGCGCCGGGGATGCGGATCTTGCGGACCCGGACGCCCTCGGTGGACAGGTCGGCGAACAGCCGGTCGGCGGTCTGCGGGTCGCCGGCCACCGAGACGGTGCGGGGGCCGTTGACGGCCACGACGTCCAGGCCGGGGTAGTCGGCCAGCCGGCCCTCCACCTCGGCGGCGGGCAGCGACACGGCGACCATCGCGCCGGCGATCTGGGCGCCCCGCTCGGCCAGCAGGCGGCTGCGCACCGCGATCACCGTGGCGGCGTCGTCCAGGGTCAGGCCACCGGCCAGGTAGGCGGCGGCCACCTCACCCTGGGAGTGGCCGACCACGGCGGCCGGCTCGACGCCCTCGGCGCGCCACAGCTCGGCCAGCGAGACCATTGTCGCGAACAGGGCGGGCTGGACCACCGCGACGTCGTCGAGCGACCGCTGCGGGTCGGCGCCGCGCAGCACGTCGGTCACCGACCAGCCGAGCCGGGGCCGCAGCGCGGCGTCGCACGCCTCGACCGAGGCGCGGAAGACCGGCGAGGACGCCAGCAGCCCCTCGGCCATGCCGAGCCACTGCGGGCCCTGGCCGGGGAAGACGAAGGCGACCTTCCCGCCGGCGCCGGCGACGCCCCGGACCAGGCCGGGCGCGCCGCGGTCGGCGGCGAGCGCGTCGAGCAGCCCGGGGTAGCCGTCCCGGTCGTCGGCGAACAGCACCGCGCGGTGCGGCAGCCGGCCCCGGGTGGTGCTCAGCGCGTACGCCACGTCGTCCGGCCGCCAGCCGGGCTCGGCGTCGAGGTGGGCACGCAACCGCGCGGCCTGCGCGCGCAGCGCCTTGGCGGTGCGGGCCGACAGCAGCCACGGGCCGCCGGCCCGGTCGACGGTGCGCCCGGCCGCCGGCGGGGCCTGCTCGATGATCACGTGGGCGTTGGTGCCGCTCATGCCGAACGAGGACACGCCGGCCCGGCGGACCCGCTCCGCGGCGGGCCACGGCACCGGCTCGGTGAGCAGCCGGACACCGCCGGCGGACCAGTCGACGTGCGCGGACGGGCGGTCGACGTGCAGGGTGGCGGGCAGCAGCCCGTGCCGCAGCGCCAGCACCATCTTGATGATCCCGGCCACGCCGGCCGCCGACTGGGTGTGCCCGATGTTCGACTTGATCGAACCCAGCCGCAGCGGGGCGTCGTCGGGGTGCTCCCGGCCGTACGTGGCCAGCAGCGCCTGCGCCTCGATCGGGTCACCGAGGGCGGTGCCGGTGCCGTGCGCCTCCACCGCGTCCACGTCGGCGGCGGTGAGCCCGGCGTGCCGCAGCGCCGCGGCGATGACCCGCTGCTGCGACGGCCCGTTCGGCGCGGTGAGCCCGTTGCTGGCCCCGTCGTGGTTGACCGCCGACCCGGCGACCAGGGCGAGGACCGGGTGACCGTGGCGGCGGGCGTCGCTGAGCCGCTCGATCAGCACGACGCCGGCGCCCTCGCCCCACCCGGTGCCGTCGGCGCCGTCGGCGAACGCCTTGCAGCGCCCGTCCGGGGCGAGCGCGCCGCCACGGCTGCTGTCCAGGAACATGCCGGGGGTGGTCATCACGGTGGCGCCGCCGGCGATCGCCAGGTCGCACTCGCCGTGCCGCAGCGCCTCGGCCGCCAGGTGCAGCGCCACCAGGGAGGACGAGCAGGCGGTGTCCACGGTGACCGCCGGGCCCTCCAGGCCGAACGTGTAGGAGAGCCGGCCGGCGACCACGCTCGTCGCGGTGCCGGTGAGCAGGTGCGGTTCGGAGCCCTCGGGCAACCGCAGGTCGCCGACGCCGTAGCCGGTGGTGGCGGCGCCGACGTAGACGCCGGTGCGGCTGCCGCGCAGCGTCTCCGGGTCGATGCCGGCCCGCTCGAACGCCTCCCACGACGTCTCCAGCAGCAGCCGCTGCTGCGGGTCCATGGTGACCGCCTCGCGCGGGCTGATCGCGAAGAAGCCGGCGTCGAAGTCGGCCACGCCGTCGACGAAGCCGCCCTCGAAGGTGTACGAGGTGCCCGGCTCGAAGAGGTGCTCGACGTGCCAGCCGCGGTCGTCCGGGAACGCGCCGACCGCGTCGACGCCCCCGGCGACGATGCGCCACAGCGCCTCCGGGGTGTCGGCCCCGCCCGGGAACCGGCAGCCCATGCCCACGATGGCGATCGGGTCGTCGGCCGGCCCGCCCCGCGGGACGGTCGCCGGGGTGACGCCGGGCGCGTCGGCGGCGCCGCCGCCCAGTTCCACGTCGAGGAAGGCGGCGACGGCCGCCGGGGTCGGGTGGTCGAAGACCAGGGTGGCGGGCAGCCGGGTGCCCAGCGCCGCGCGCAGCCGGTTGCGCAGCTCGATCGAGGTCAGCGAGTCGAAGCCGATCTCCTTGAACGGCCGGTCCGGTTCGACCGCCTGCGGGCCGGGCAGGCCGAGCACCGCGGCGGCGTCGGCGCGTACCTGCTCCAGCAGGGCGGCCCGGTCCGGCCGCGGCCGGCCGGTGTCGCGGACGGTCCCGGCCGCGCGGCGCTGCGGGGCGCGGGTCAGCTCGGTCAGCACGGCCGGCAGGTCGGCGGCACGGGCGGCCAGCGCGGCCGGGTCGAACCCGGTCGGGACGAGGACCGGCGCGGCGGCGGCGAGCGCGGCGTCCAGCAGCGCGAGCCCGTCGGCCTCGGCCAGCGGCGGGAAACCGGAGGCGGCCAGGCGGGCGCGGTCGCCGTCGGAGAGCTGCCCGACCATGCCGCCGCCGGACCACGGGCCCCAGGCCAGCGACTGGGCGGGCAGGCCGGCCGCCCGGCGTCGCGTCGCCAGCGCGTCGAGGAGGCTGTTCGCCGCCGCGTACCCGGCCTGCCCGGCGCTGCCGACGGTGCCGGCCAGCGCGGAGAAGACCACGAACGCGGCGAGGTCGAGGCCGCGGGTCAACTCGTCCAGGTGCAGCGCCGCGTCGGCCTTGGGGCGCAGCACGGTGTCCAGCCGCTGCGGGGTCAGCGCGGCGACGACCCCGTCGTCGAGCACGCCGGCCAGGTGCAGGACGGCGGTCAGCGGCCGGTCGGCGGGGATGGTGTCGATCAGCGCGGCGAGCGCGGCCCGGTCGCCGACGTCGCAGGCGACCACCTCGGCGCCCGCCGGCACGCCGTCGGCCGGGTCGACGCCGTCGGGCCCGCGGCGGCCGGCGAGGATCAGGTGCCGGACGCCGTGCTCGGCGGCCAGGTGCCGGGCGAGCAGGGTGCCGAGCCGGCCGGTGCCGCCGGTGATCAGAACCGTGCCGTCCTTCTCGAGCGGCCGGGGCACGGTGAGCACCACCTTGCCGACGTGCCGCGCCTGGCTGACGTGCCGGAACGCCTCGGGCGCCCGGCGCACGTCCCAGGCGCGCACCGGCGACAGGCGCAGGCTGCCGTCGGCGAACAGCTCCCGCAGCCGGCCGAGGATCTCCTGGATGCGGTCGGGCCCGGCGTCGATCAGGTCGAAGGAGCGGTAGGTGACGCCCGGGTGGGTGGCGGCGACCGCCGCCGGGTCCCGCACGTCGCTCTTGCCCATCTCGACGAACGTGCCGCCGCCGGCCAGCAGTCGCAGCGAGGCGTCCACGAACTCGCCGGCCAGGCTGTTCAGCACCACGTCGACGCGGTCGAACGCGGTCGCGAAGCCGACGTCCCGCGACGACGCGATGTGCGCGTCGTCCAGGCCCAGCCCGCGCAGCACGTCCCACTTCGCCGGGCTCGCGGTGGCGAAGACCTCGGCGCCGAGGTGCCGGGCGAGTTGCACCGCGGCCAGGCCGACGCCGCCGGTCGCGGCGTGGATCAGCACCGACTGGCCGGCGCTGAGCGCGCCGAGGTCGTGCAGGCCGTACAGGGCGGTGCCGTAGACGATCGGCACCGACGCCGCCTCGGCGAACGTCCACCGCTCGGGCATCGGCGCGAGCACCCGGTGGTCGGCCACCGCGACCGGGCCGAACGATCCGGGACAGAGGCCGAAGACGCGGTCGCCGGGGCGCAGCGTGGCGACGTCCGGCGCGACCTCCAGCACGACGCCCGCCACCTCGGCGCCGAGTTCGACGCGGCCCGGGTACATGCCGAGCGCGGCCAGCACGTCGCGGAAGTTCAGCCCGGCGGCGCGCACCGAGAGGCGGACCTGGCCGGGGGCCAGCGGCGCGTCCGCGCCGGACGGCACCAGCGCGAGCTGGTCGAGGGTGCCGCGCTCCGGCAGCGCCAGCCGCCAGTGCGCGGTGTCGGCGGGCGGGACGAGGTCGGCGGCCGGTTCCGCGCGGCGCAGCCGGGCCCGGTACAGGCCGCCCGGCCGGACCGCCAGTTGCGGCTCGCCGGTGGCCAGCCCGGCCGCCAGCGCGGGCAGCGGGTCGGGTGCGACGAGCGGACCGCCGGGCAGGTCGACGAGCACGACACGGTCCGGGTCCTCGGCCTGGGCCGACCGGACGAGCCCCCAGACGGCCGCGCCGGCCAGGTCGGTGACCTCGTCGCCCGGCTCGGCCGCGACCGCCCCGCGGGTGACCACGACCAGGCGGTCGGTGGTCTCCCGGGGGCGGTTGAGCAGGTCGAGCGTGCGCGCGGTGGCGGCCCGGACGCCCTCGGCGGTCGGCGCGTACCCGAGCACCGGGGCGAGCAGGACGGCGGCGTCGGCGCCGACCGGAACGCCGACGCCGATCGGGTCGCCGTCGAGCTGCGCCCAGTCCGGCGCCGGGGTGTCGTCGGCGGCCAGCGGGGACCAGGCCAACCGCAGCAGCGCCGCCGGCCCGGCCGCCCGGGCCGCGAACTGCGCCCCGGCGATCGGGCGCAGCAGCACCCGGTCGACGGTGAGCACCGGCGCGCCGGTGTCGTCGTACGCGTCGAGGCGGACCGCGTCCACGCCGTCCGGGACGAGCCGGACCCGCAGCGTGGTCGCGCCGGCAGCCCGCAGGGTGACCCCGGTGAAGGAGAACGGCAGGCCGGTGAAGCCGTCCTGCGCCGCCGCCCGGGCGGCGAGCGCCTGCAACCCCGCGTCGAACAGGGCCGGGTGCAGACCGTACCGGCGGGCGTCGGACTCCTCGCCCGCCGGCAGGCGCAGCTCGGCCAGGATCTCGTCGCCGGCCCGCCAGGCCGACCGGATGCCCCGGAACACCGGGCCGTAGGCCAGGCCGGCGGCGTCGTAGCCGGCGTAGAGCGCCGCCACGTCGATCCGCTCGGCGTCGGCCGGCGGCCAGTCCGGCGCGGGCGGCGCCGGGGTGCCCGCCGTGGCGGGGGCGAGCACACCCGTCGCGTGCACGGTCCACGGTTCCTCGGGCCAGCCGTCGGCGGAGGCGTCCGCCACCCGGGAGTGGACGGTGACGTCCCGGCGGCCACGCGCGTCCGCCGCGCCCACCTGCACCTGCACCTGCACGGCGGCCTCGGCCGGCACCACCAGCGGCGTCTGCAGGACCAGTTCCTGCACCACGCCGCAGCCGACCTGGTCGCCGGCCCGCACGGCGGCCTCGGCCAGCGCGGTGCCGGGCAGCACGATCCGGCCGAGCACCACGTGGTCGGCGAGCGCCGGATGGGTGGCCACCGACAGGCGGCCGGTGAACAGCGCCTCGTCGCCGCCGGCCAGCATGACGCCGGCGCCGAGCAGCGGATGGCCGGTCACGCCGAGACCGGCGGCGGCGACGTCGCCCCAGCCCGGCGCCGGCCTCGGCCAGAACCGCTGCCGGGCGAACGGGTAGGTGGGCAGCGCGACGATCCGGCCGGCCGGGCCGTTGACGGCGGTCCAGTCGACCGGCACGCCGCCGGCGTACGCGCCGGCGAGCGCGGCCCACAGCGCCGCGGCCTCGGGGCGGTCGCGGCGCCCGGTGGCGACGGCCGTGACGTCGTCCAGGTGCTCGGCGGCCAGCGCGGTGAGCGGGCCGTCCGGCCCGATCTCCAGGTATGCGGTGGTCTCCCGCGCGTGCAGCCAGTCCAGGCCGTCGGCGAAGCGGACCGTGCCGCGCACGTGCCGCACCCAGTAGTCGGCGTCCATCCGGTCGACCGGCTCACCGGTCAGGTTGGACACCACGGGCACCCGCGGCGCGGCGTAACGGAGACCCTCCGCCACCGCCCGGAAGTCGTCGAGCATGGCGTCCATGCGGGGCGAGTGGAAGGCGTGCGAGACCTGGAGCCGCTTGGTCTGCCAGCCCCGCTCCCGCCACCGGCCGTCGAGCGCGTCGAGCGCGTCGGCGTCGCCGGAGACCACCACGGCGGCCGAGCCGTTGACCGCGGCGACGTCCACGCCGTCGACCAGCTCGGCGCGGACCGCCGCCTCCGGGGCCGCCACCGCCAGCATCGCGCCGCCGGCCGGGAGGGCCTGCATCAGCCGGCCCCGGGCGGCGACCAGCGTGCAGGCGTCGGCCAGGTCGAGCACGCCGGCCACGTGCGCGGCGGCGATCTCGCCGACCGAGTGGCCGAGCAACCGGTCGGGTACCACGCCCCAGTGTGCGAGCTGGCGGGCCAGTGCCACCTCGAAGGCGAACAAGCCGGCCTGGGTGTGGACGGTCTGATGGATCTCCTCGCACCGGAGTGCCGCGCGGAGTCCGTCGAAGCGGGCGCAGATCGCGTCGAAGGTCTCCGCGAAGACCGGGAACCGCGCGGCCAGGTCCGCGCCCATCCCGATCCGCTGCGCGCCCTGACCGGTGAACAGGAAGGCCACCTTGCCGTCGCGGGCCGCGCCGCGCACGACGCCGTCGTGCTCCGCGCCGGACTCCACCGCGGCCAGCGCGGCCAGCAGTTCGGCCCGGTCGGTGGCCCGGACGACGGCCCGGTGCGTCATCGCGGCCCGTGCGGTGGCCAGCGTGCGGGCGACGTCGGCGGGCCGGATCGCCGGGTCGGCGTCCACCGCGGCGCGCAGCCGGGCGGCCTGCCGACGCAGCGCCTCGCCGGTACGCGCCGAGACGGGCACCGTCACCGGCCCGTCGGCATCCCCGGTCGCCTCCGCCGCGGCGGGCGCCGGGGACTGTTCGAGGATGATGTGCGCGTTGGTGCCGCTGACCCCGAACGAGGAGACGCCGGCCCGGCGGGGGTGGCCGGTCTCCGGCCAGTCCCGGTTCCCGGCCAGCAGGCTGACCCGGCCGGCGTCCCAGTCGACGTTGGAGGTGGGCCGGTCGAGGTGCAGGGTGCCGGGCAACACGCCGTGCCGCAACGCCATGACCATCTTGATGATGCCGGCCACGCCGGCGGCGGCCTGCGGGTGGCCGATGTTCGACTTGACCGAGCCCAGGTAGAGCGGTTCGCCGGTGCGGCCCTGGCCGTACGTGGCGAGCAGCGCCTGCGCCTCGATCGGGTCGCCGAGGGTGGTGCCGGTGCCGTGGCCCTCGACCGCGTCGACGTCGGCGGGGGTGAGCCCGGCGTTGGTGAGCGCCTCCAGGATCACCCGCTGCTGGGCCGGGCCGTTCGGGGCGGTCAGCCCGTTGGACGCGCCGTCTGAGTTGACCGCGCTGCCCCGCACCACCGCCAGGATCGGGTGGCCGTGACGCTGCGCGTCGGACAGCCGCTCGACGAGCAGCACGCCGACGCCCTCGGACCAGCCGGTGCCGTCGGCGGCCTCGGCGAACGACTTGCAGCGGCCGTCGCCGGCCAGGCCGCGCTGGCGGCTGAACTCGGTGAACACGCCGGGCGTCGCCATCACCGTGACCCCGCCGGCGATGGCGAGGGAGCACTCGTTCTGCCGCAGCGACTGGCAGGCCAGGTGCAGCGCGACGAGCGACGACGAGCACGCGGTGTCCACGGTGAGCGCCGGGCCCGTCAGCCCCAGCACGTACGAGATCCGGCCGGACACGACCGCGGTGGCGCCGCCGGTGAGCAGGTAGCCCTCGCTGTCCGAGCCCGCGTTGCCGAACAGCGCGAGGTAGTTCTGGTCGTTGGTGCCGGCGAAGACCCCGGTGCGGCTGCCGCGCAGCGACGTCGGGTCGATGCCGGCCCGCTCGATCGCCTCCCACGTCGACTCCAGCAGGATCCGCTGCTGCGGGTCCATGGCGAGCGCCTCGCGCGGCGAGATGCCGAAGAACGCCGGGTCGAAGTCCCCGGCGCCGTCGATGAAGCCGCCCTCGCGCACGTAGCTGCTGGCCGGCCGGTCGGGGTCGGCGTCGAAGAGCCGGCTCAGGTCCCAGCCCCGGTCGGTCGGGAACGCGCCGATGCCGTCGCGCCCCTGCGCCACCAGGTCCCACAGCTCGTCGGGCGAGCCGGCGCCACCGGGGTAGCGGCAACTCATCCCGACGATGGCGATGGGTTCCCGGCCGCCGTCCTCGACCTCCCGCAGTCGCTGGCGCGCCCGGTGCAGGTCGGTGGTGACCAGCTTCAGATAGTCGCGAAGCGTGTCGTTGTCAGCCATCAGTGAGGACCTCATTTTGCGACGGGGTGCGCCTGGCGGGGCCGTGACCAGGCCGGATCGGCCACGGCTGACGCTAACGGCGGCCCGGAGCGCCGGACACCCCTAGCCGGGGCGGGCGGCACCCTTCAACCAGCGGCGGCGTCGGCGAGGTCAGGGGTTGCGCGGTGTGCGCGGCGCTGGCGACAGTGACCGCACATCCGACAGATCGGCGACCACCATGACGACTGCTGGGACCAGGCTGCTGTTCGACCTGCGGGACCCCGCGCTGCAGGACGACCGCTACGGCTACTACAGGCGGGTCCGCGACGTCGAGCCGGTGCACCGGTCGCCCCTGGGCTACTGGGTGATCACCGGCTACGACGAGTGCGACGCGGTGCTGCGTTCCCCGGGGGTCAGCACCGACTTCACCGACGATCCGCAGTGGGCGCGGGTACGCGGCGGGCCGGACAGCCCGGTCGTCGCCAGCGCCCGCCGGTGGATGCTCACCCGCGGCGGCGGCGACCACCGGCGGCTGCGCCGGATGGTGTCGCGGGCGTTGTCGCCGGCCGCCATGGCGCGGCTGCGCCCACGGATCCGCACGCTGGTCAACGAGATGATCGACGCGATGGGCGAGGGCGAGGCGGACCTGATCAGCGGGCTCGCACTGCCGCTGCCGGTCGTCGTGGTGTGCGAACTGGTGGGCATCCCCCTGGCCGACGCCGACCGGTGCCGGCAGTGGACGAACACCATCGCCGACGTGGTCGACCCGATGGTCACGCCGCGGATGCGCCGGCGGATGAACGAGGCGGTCCCGGAGTTCAGCGCGTACATCGCCGAGAGGCTCGCCGAGCGCCGGGCCGAGCCGCGCGACGACCTGCTGTCGATCCTGCTGGAGCCGGACGCCAGGGGCGACCGGCTCAGCGACGAGGACATCGCGGCGCAGATCCTGGTGCTGTTCAACGCCGGGCACGAGACGTCGGTCAACGTGATCGGCAACGGCATGGTGTCGCTGCTGCAGAACCCGGATCAGCTCCGGCTGCTGCGGGAGCACCCGGAGCTGGTCGAGCGCAGCTTCGACGAACTGTCCCGGCACAACTCCGCCGTGCAGATCATGGCCCGGCAGACCGTCGCGCCGGTCCAGGTCGGCGGCGTCACGATCCCGGCCGGGGCGTCGGTCTTCATCGTGCTCGGCGCGGCCCACCACGACCCGGTGAAGTATCCGGACCCGGAGCGGTTCGACGTCACCCGCACCGGCACGTCCCCGCTCATCTTCGGCTCCGGCCCGCACTACTGCATCGCCGCGACGCTCGGCAGGATGGAGGTCGTGATCGCGTTCGAGGAACTGCTGCGCCGATACTCCTCGATCGAGCTGGCGACCACCGAGCTGCCGTGGTACTCGCACTTCACGTTCCTGCTCGGCCTGCGCAGCCTGCCGCTGCGCCTGACGTACGCCAGGTGACCTTCCACCGCGACGGGGCTCGGGCTTTCGCCTGAGCCCCGTCGCCGTGCCTCAGCCCAGGTCGGCCAGCCACCCGGTGACCGCGGCGGCCGTCTCGCCGGCGTACTCGGCCATGATCGAGAAGTGGTTGCCGGTCACGTCGACGGCGGTGTGCGGCAGCTCCCAGCCGGCCCGCCAGTCGTCGTCGCGGTCCCACGGGCCCAGCGGCTCGGTGGCCCGCACCACGAGCGTCGGCGTCTCGATCTCGCGGGCCTCGAACCCGCCGGTCATCACGCCGTAGTGGCCCTGCGCGGTGAGCCGGACGTCGTCCATCGGCACGTACTGGTGCTGCCGCTCGAGCACGCCGGTGGACAGCTCGTTCTGCCAGACCTCGTGCATCGGCCGGGACAGCGGATAGGTGTCGACAAGCACCAGGCCGGCCGGCTGCACGTCCTCCTCCTCCAGATAGCGGGTCAGCGCGTGCGCCAGGATCCCGCCGCCGGAGTGTCCGACCAGGACGAACGGATCGTCACCGACCAGGTTCCGCAGGCACCGGGCCTGCCAGGCGAGCATCACGTACGCGTCGGCCGGCAGCAGTTCGCCGCGACCGAAGCCGGGCACCGGCAGCACCGACACGTCGCGCTCGCCGCGGAACGCCGCGGCGAACCGGGCGAACTCGTGCGGGCCGCCGGCCGCCGTGGTGCCGGTGTGGCACACCAGCCGCGGCGTGCGGTCGCCGCGCACCAGGGTGACCGGGTGCGGACCGTCGGACAGCTGCGCCGGGTCGGTGAAGAACGGGCGGAACTGCGACGCCTCGTACGCCAGCTTCATGAAGTCGACGACCCGGTTCGTCCGGATCGCCTCGCGGTAGAGCGAGTTCAGCAGGCCGACCGGGTTCTCGTCGTCCGGCGCGATGCCCAGCAGCGGCGCCGCCGGGTCGCCGGTCACCCCGGCCGTGGCGAGCAGCGCCTGCTCCACGTGCGCGGCCAGCAGCACCGCCGACGGGTGGTCGAACGCCGCCGTGGGGCTCAGCGTGAGGCCGGTGGCCGCCTGCAACCGGGTGCGCAGCTCGATCGAGGTGAGCGAGTCGAAGCCCAGTTCGAGGAACTTGTCGTCGGCGCCCACCGCGTCGGCGCTCGGGTGGCCGAGCACCCGGGCGGCGTGGTCCCGGACGAGGTCGAGCAGGACCGGCCGCCGCTCGTGCGGGGGTGCCGCGAGGAGCGTCTCGCGCAGCTCCCGCGCCGCGGGGGCCGGCGAGTGCGGTCGGGCCGCCAGGCCGCGTACCTCGGGCACGCCGTCGAAGAACGGCCGCGGGCCGCTCGCGGTCATCGTCTCGACGAACGGTTGCCAGCGGACGTCGGCGACGACAAGCGTGGGGTCGTCGAGCGCGACCGCCTGGCCGAGCGCGACCAGCGCCGCGCCGGGTTCCATCGCCGGCAGGCCGAGACGCGCCAGGCGGTCGCGGACCTCCGGCGCGCCGGAGACACCGTCGGGCTCGTCCCACGGCCCCCAGGCGACGGACGTGGCCGGCCGGCCGGCCGCCCGCCGCTGCTCGGCGAGGGCGTCGAGCCAGGCGCCGGCGGCGGCCGTGGTGGCCTGCCGGCTGCCGCCCCACACGCCCGCGGCGGAGGAGAACAGCACGAACGCCGACAGCGGCAGGTCCCGGGTCAGCTCGTCCAGGTGCCGGGCGCCGGTCACCTTGGCGGCCAGCGCCGCCGCCACGGAGGCCGGCGTGAGGCCCGCGAGCGGGGTGTCGTCGCGGACCCCGGCGGCGTGGAAGACGGCGGTGAGGGGTTCGTCGGCACCGATCCGGTCGAGCAGCCCGGCGAGGGCGCTCCGGTCGGTGACGTCGCAGGCCACCACCGTGATCCGGGTGCCCGACGCGGTCAGCTCGGCCAGCTCCGGCACGCTCGTGCCGGCGCGGCCGGCGAGCACCACGTGCGGGGCGCCCCGCTCGGCCAGCCACCGGGCCAGGCGGCGGCCGAGGGCACCGGTGCCCCCGGTGACCAGGACGGTGCCCTCCGGCTTCCACGGCGCGGGCGCGGCGGTCAGCGGCGCCCGGACCAGCCGGCGGCCGAACGTGCCGGCCGGTCGCAACGCCACCTGGTCGTCGGCGCCGGAGCCGAGGACCCGGACGAGTTCGGCCACCACCCGGTCGTCGACGACGGCGGGCAGGTCGACCAGGCCGCCCCAGCGCCGCGGATGCTCCAGCGGGAGCACCCGGCCCAGGCCCCAGACCGCGGCCTGGTCGGGGTCCACCGGCGCGTCGGAGCGGCCGAGGGTCACCGCGCCCCGGGTGACCGTCCACAGCGGCGCGTCGACCCGGTTCGCCAGGTCGACGGTCGCGTCGAGCGTCGGCGCGAGCGACACCACCCCGGCCGGGGACGCGCCGGGCGCGACCTCGACCGCGGTGAGCACGGTGGGTGCCGCGCCTCGGGCCCGCAAGGCCGCGCCGATCCGGCCGGCCAGTTCGCGGGCCGCCGGCTCCTCCGGCGCGACGACCAACCAGTCGCCGGTCAGGGTGCGCGGGGTGCTGTCGGGCAGCGCGGCCCAGGCGACCCGGTACCGCCACGGCGTGGCCTCGGCGGTGTCGGCGGCCGGCTCGGCCGTCAACCAGTAACGCTGGTGCTGGAACGCGTACGTCGGCACCGGCACCCGCCGGGCGCCCGAGCCGGCGAAGACCGCCGCCCAGTCCGGGGACGCGCCGGCGACGTGCAGGCGGGCCAGCGCGTCGAGGACGGATCCGGTCGGGTCCCGCCCGTCGCGCAGCGTCGGCACCACGCGCGTCGCGTCGTCCTCGGCCAGCGAGAGCCGGGCCATGCCGGTCAGCACGCCGGCCGGACCGACCTCGACGAACCGGGTGACGCCGGCCCCGGCGAGGTGGCCGATCCCGTCGGCGAAGCGCACCGGCTCGCGGACCTGGCGCAGCCAGTACGCGGCGGAGAACTCCTCGACCGGCTCGCCGGTGAGGTTGGACACGACGGTGATCCGCGGCCGTTTGTAGGTCAGCCCGGCGAGCACGCCGGCGAACTCGGCCAGCATCGGCTCCATCCGCGCCGAGTGGAACGCGTGCGAGACGCGCAGCCGGTTGGTACGCCGGCCCAGCCCGGCGAAGTGCCCGGCGACCGCGTCGACCGCCTCCTCGTCGCCGGACACGACGACCGCGCGCGGCGCGTTGACCGCGGCGATCTCGACGCCCGGGCGCAGCGCGGCGCGGACCTCGTCCTCGTCGGCCTGCACCGCGTGCATGGCGCCACCGGCCGGCAGGTCGTCCATCAGCCGGCCGCGGGCGGCGACGAGCGTGCAGGCGTCGTCGAGCGACAGCACGCCGGCCACGTGGGCGGCGACGATCTCGCCGACGGAGTGGCCGAGCACCGCGTGCGGGCGGATTCCCCACGACTCCAGCAGGCGGAACAGGGCGACCTCGACCGCGAACAGCGCGGGTTGGGCGTAACCGGTGCGGTCGAGGGCCTCGACGTCCGCGTCCAGCACCTCGCGCAGCGGGCGCTCCAGCAGGGCGTCGAAGCGGGCGCAGGCGGCGTCGAAGGCGTCCGCGTAGGCGGGGAAGCGGTGGTAGAGGTCGCGGCCCATGCCGAGTCGCTGGGCCCCCTGGCCGGTGAACATCATCGCCAGCCGGCCCTCGGTGGCGCGGCCGTGCGGCACTCCCCCGGCGTCGGGGTCGCCGGTCGCCAGCGCGTCCAGCCCGGCCAACAGCTCGGCGCGGTCGGCGGCGAGCACGACCGCCCGGTGGTCGAGCGCGGCCCGCCCGGTGGCCAGCGTGAAGCCGACGTCCACCGGCGTGTCCACGCCCTCGGCGACGGCGGCGCGCAGGCGCGCGGCCTGGGCGCGCAGCCCGTCGGCGGTCCGGGCGGCCAGCGGCACCGGCACCGGCACCGGCACCGGCGGTCCGGCGGGCTCGTCCCCGACCGGGGCCGGCGGCGCCTCCTCCACGATGACGTGGGCGTTGGTGCCGCTGATGCCGAACGCCGAGATGCCGGCCCGGCGCGGGCGCTGCCCGGGCGCCCACGGTACCGGCTCGGTGAGCAGCTCGATCGAGCCGGCGGCCCAGTCGACGTGCGGGGTGGGTGCGTCGATGTGCAGCGATCGGGGCAGCTCGTGGTGGCGCAACGCGAGCACCATCTTGATCAGCCCGGCCGCGCCGGCGGCGAACTGGGTGTGCCCGAGATTCGACTTGACCGAGCCCAGCCGCAGCGGACGGTCCACGGGCCGGTCCCGCCCGTACGTGGCGATCAGCGCCTGCGCCTCGATCGGGTCGCCGAGCGTGGTGCCGGTGCCGTGCGCCTCGACCGCGTCCACCTCGCACGGGGTGGACCCGGCGTCGGCCAGGGCCTGGCGGATCACCCGCTGCTGCGACGGGCCGTTCGGGGCGGTGAGCCCGTTGGACGCGCCGTCGGAGTTGACCGCCGTCCCCCGCACCACGGCGAGCACCTCGTGGCCGTGGCGCCGGGCGTCGGAGAGCCGTTCCAGCAGCACCAACCCGGCGCCCTCGGACCAGCCGGTGCCGTCGGCCGCCGCGGCGAACGGCTTGCACCGGCCGTCGGCGGCGAGCCCGCCCTGCTTGCCGAACTCGGCGAACACCGCCGGGGTCGGCATCACGGTCACGCCGCCGACGAGCGCCATCGCGCACTCGCCCCGGCGCAGCGCCTGCGCCGCCAGGTGCAGGGCGACGAGCGCCGAGGAGCACGCCGTGTCGATGGTGACGGCCGGCCCCTCCAGGCCGAACGTGTAGGAGATCCGGCCGGACATCACGCTGCCGGCGTTACCGGTCAGCCAGTGGCCCTCGGCGTCCGGCGGCAGCGCGACGCCCACGCCGTAGCCGGTCGACGCGCCGCCGACGAACACGCCGGTGGCGCTGCCGCGCAGCGAGCGCGGGTCCAACCCGGCCCGCTCGAACGTCTCCCAGGCGGTCTCCAGCAACTGCCGCTGCTGCGGGTCCATGGCGACCGCCTCGCGCGGCGAGATCCCGAACAGGCCCGGGTCGAACAGCGCCGCGTCGTACAGGAAGCCGCCCTCGGGCGCGAAGCCCGCGTCCCGGATCTCCGGCCAGCCCCGGTCGGTGGGGAAACCGGCGACCCCGTCGCGGCCCTCCGACAGCAACCGCCACAGCTCCTCGGGCGACCGGACGCCGCCGGGGAACCGGCAGGCCATCCCGATGATCGCGAGCGGTTCGGTGGTGGGCGCGGCGGTCGGGTCCGGCGTGGCGGCCGGGCCCAGCCCGGTCACCAGTTCGTCGAGCAGGTGGCCGGCGAGGTCGTGCGGGGTCGGGTAGTCGAAGACCAGCGTGGCCGGCAGCCGCAACCCGGTGGCACCGGCCAGCAGGTTGCGCAGGTCGAGCGCGGTGAGCGAGTCGAATCCGAGGTCGCGGAACGCCTTCGCCGGTTCGATGGCGTCGCCGGACGGGTGGCCGAGCACGAGCGCGGCGTGCCCACGGACGAGGTCCAGCAGGATGGCCGCCCGCGCGTCCGGGTCGGCGGCGGCGAGGCGCTCGGCGAGCGAGCCGGTCGGCTCCTCGGCGGCGGCGCCCGGTTCGGCGGCGACCGCCCGCACCTCGGGCAGGTCGGCGATGAGCGGACCGGGCCGGGTGGCGGTGAACGCGGCGGCGAACCGCGGCCAGTCGACGTCCACCACGGCGAGCTCGGTCTCGCCCTGGTCGACGGCGGCGGCCAGGGCCGACATCGCGGTCGCCGGGTCCATCGGCGGCACCCCGGCGGTCCGCAGCCGGCGCCGCACGACCTCGTCGTCGGCCAGGCCGGCGCCGGCCCACGCGCCCCACGCGATCGACGTCGCCACCCGTCCCCGGTCGCGGCGGCGGCGGGCCAGCGCGTCCAGGGCGGCGTTGGCGGCGGCGTAGCTGGCCTGACCGGCCGCGCCGATCGTACCGGCGATGGAGCTGAACAGGACGAACAGCGACAGCGACCGGTCGGCGGTCAGCTCGTCGAGCACCTCGGCCGCGCCCGCCTTGGCGCGCAGCACGGTGTCGAGCCGGGCCGGGTCGAGCGTGTCGATCACCCCGTCGTCGACGACCGCGGCGGCGTGCACGACCCCGGTCAGCGGGCGGTCGGCGGGGATCGCGGCCAGCACCCCGGCCAGCGCGGCGCGGTCGGCGACGTCGCAGGCCGCCACCGTCACCGCGGTGCCGCGCCCGGTCAGCTCGGCCACCAGCTCGTCCACGCCCGGCGCGTCCGGTCCGCGCCGGCTGACCAGCAGCACGTGCGGGACGCCCCGGTCGGCCAGCCAGCGGGCGATCGTGGCGCCCAGGGCGCCGGTGCCGCCGGTGACCAGGACGGTCCCGTCCGTCGCCCACCGGGTGTCGCCGGCCGACGCCGGCGCGGCCCGGACCAGGCGACGGGCCAGGACGCCGGAGCCGCGCACCGCGAGCTGGTCCTCGCCGTGTCCGCCGCCGAGCACGCCGGCGAGCCGCCGGCCGTCCCGCTCGGACAACTCCGGCGGCAGGTCGACCAGGCCGCCCCAGCGGTCCGGCAGTTCCAGCGCGGCGACCCGGCCGAAGCCCCACACCTGGGCCGGCGCGACGCTGAGCTGCCGATCGGACCGGCCGGTCGAGACCGCGCCGCGGGTCAGGCACCAGAGCGGGGCCGGCGTGCCCGCGTCGCCGAGCGCCTGCACCAGCGCGACGGTGGCGGCGAGCCCGGCCGGGACGGCGTCCGCCCCGGTCATCGGCGTCTCGACGGTGGCGAGCAGCGAGACGACGCCGGCCGGGTCGGCCCCGGCGAGCGCGTCCGGCAGCAGACCGGTCAGCTCGGCCCGGCCGGTGGCCGCCGCGTCGACGGCGAGGGCGCGCACCTCGGCCCCGGCCCGGCGCAGCGCGGCGGTCACCTCGGCCGCCCCGGCGGCGTCGGCGGCGTCGTGCACCAGCAGCCAGGTGCCGCCGAGCGCCCCGGACGGCAGGTCGGTCACCGGCTTCCACGTGGTCCGGTAGCGCCAGGAGTCCACAGTGCACGCGGTGCGGCGACGGCTGCGCCAGGCGGAGAGCGCGGGCAGCACGTCCCGGAGCCGGTCGGCGGGGTCGAGCCCCAGCGTGCCGGCGACGCCGTCGACGTCGCGGCGTTCGACCGCCTCCCAGAACAGTGTCTCCGCCGCATCCACCGGGCCGGCCGGCGGGGCGGGTTCCCCGGCCGGCGCGTCGATCCAGTAACGCTGCCGCAGGAACGCGGTGGTCGGCAGCGGGCTGAGCCGGGGACGCGCGGCGGCGAAGAACGCGGCCCAGTCGACCTCGACGCCGTGGGCGTGCAGCTGGGCCAGCGCGCGCACGGCGGCCTCGGGCTCCGGGCGGTCCGCGCGCAGCGCGGTCGCCAGCGCGGGCTCCTCGCCGCCCGGGGCGCCGGCGGCCGGGGCCTCGTCGAGGGCGAGCCGGACCAGGCCGGTGAGGGTGCCGTCCGGGCCGAGTTCGAGGAAGCGGGTGACGCCCTCGCGGCGCAGCCACTCGACCCCGTCGGCGAAGCGTACGGCCGAGCGGGCGTGCCGCGCCCAGTAGTCGCCGGAGCGCATCTCCGGCCCGGCCGGGGCACCGGTCAGGTCCGAGACGATCGGGATGGTGGGCTCGGCGTGCGCCAGTCGCCCGCCGACCGCGCCGAGTTCGGCCAGGATCGGGTCCATCCGGGCGGAGTGGAACGCGTACCCGCCGCGCAGCATCGTGGTCTTGCGGCCGGCGGCCCGCCAGTGGGCGGCCAGTTCCTCGACCGCGTCGCGGTCGCCGGAGACCACCACCGAGGACGGTCCGTTGATCGCGGCCAGGTCGACCCGGCCCGGGTAACCGGCGAGCGCCTCGCGGGCCTCGTCGGCGCTCGCCCGGACCGCCATCATCACGCCGCCGGGCGGCAGCTCGTCCATCAGTCGGCCCCGCGCCGCGACCAGCTCGCAGGCGTCGGCGAGCGTGAGCACGCCGCCGACGTGCGCGGCGACCACCTCGCCGAACGAGTGCCCGAGCAGGTAGTCGGGTCTGACCCCCCAGGATTCGAAGAGCCGGAACAGCGCCACCTCGACGGCGAACGTCGCCGGTTGGGTGTACGTGGTGCGGTCGAGCAGCGCCGCGTCGGTCGCGGTGAACACCAGGTCCCGCAGCGGCCGGTCGAGCAGCGGCGCGAAGGCCGCGCACACCTCGTCGAACGCCGTCGCGAACGCCGGGTACGCCGCGTACAGCTCACGCCCCATGCCGGGGCGCTGGACGCCCTGTCCCGGGAAGAGGAAGGCGAGCCGGCCCGAGCCGGCCGAGGCGGTCAGCGCGTACGGCGACGGCTCGCCCGCCTCGACCGCGGCCAGCCCGGCGGCGGCGGTGTCGGTGTCCGCGGCCACCACCACCGCCCGGTGCTCGTGCCGGCCCCGGGCGGCGACGAGCGACCACGCCACGTCGGCCCGGTCGAGGTCGTCGGCGTCGGCGACGAACGCCCGCAACCGTCCCGCCTGCGCCCGCAGCCCCTCCGGGGTGCGGCCGGTGACCACCCAGGGCAGCGGCCCGGGTTCCGGTCGCGGCTGACGCGGCGGCGCGGGCTCGGCGGCCGGGGCCTGTTCGATGATGGTGTGCACGTTGGTGCCGCTGATCCCGAACGAGGAGACCGCCGCCCGCCTCGGCGCGCCGGTCTCCGGCCACGGCCGGGCCTCGGTGAGCAGGCTGACGTCGCCCGCGCCCCAGTCGACGTGCGGCGTCGCGACGTCGGCGTGCAGGGTGCGGGGCAGCAGGCCGTGGCGGATCGCCAGCACCATCTTGATCACACCGGCGACGCCGGCGCCCTGCTGGACGTGGCCGATGTTGGACTTCAGCGAGCCGAGGTGCAGCGGTCGGCCCGGCGGTCGCTGCCGGCCGTACGTGGCGATCAGCGACCGGGCCTCGATCGGGTCGCCGAGCGGGGTGCCGGTGCCGTGCGCCTCCACGGTGTCGATGTGCTCGGGCGAGAGCCGGGCGTCGGCCAGCGCCGCCCGGATGACGCGCTGCTGCGCCGGCCCGCTCGGCGCGGTCAGACCGTTGGAGGCGCCGTCGGAGTTCACCGCCGAGCCGCGGATCACCGCGAGCACCTCGTGGCCGTTGCGGCGCGCGTCGTCGAGCCGTTCCAGGAGCAGCACCGCGGCACCCTCGGCGAAGCCCATGCCGTCCGCGCCGGCGCCGAACGCCTTGCACCTGCCGTCGGCGGCCAGCACCCGCTGGCGGCTGAGCTCCAGCACGCTGATCGGGTTGGGGATGACCGTCACGCCGCCGGCGATGGCCAGCGTGCACTCCTGCCGGCGCAGCGCCTGGGTGGCCAGGTGCAGGCTCACGCTCGACGACGAGCAGGCGGTGTCCACGGTGAGCGCCGGGCCCTCGGTGCCCAGGACGTACGCGACGCGACCGGACACCACCGACAGCGAGCTGCCGGTGACCAGGTAGCCCTCGGACCCGGTGGCCGCGCCGACCGCACCGGCGCTGTAGCCGAGCGAGCTGGCGCCGAGGAAGACGCCGGTGGGGGTGCCGCGCAGCGCGGTGGGGGCGATGCCGGCCCGTTCCACGGTCTCCCAGCACACCTCCAGGATCATCCGCTGCTGCGGGTCCATCGCGAGCGCCTCGCGTGGGCTGATGCCGAAGAATCCGCTGTCGAACATGGTCGCGTCGGCCACGTATCCGCCGGCGGCGGAGTACGTCGTGCCGGGGTGGTCCGGGTCCGGGTCGTAGTGGTCGGCCAGGTCGAAGCCGCGGTCGGCGGGGATCGGGCCGACCGCGTCGACCTCGCCGGCGACCAGTCGCCACAGGTCGTCGGGTCCGGTGACGCCGCCGGGCAGCCGGCAGCCCATCGCGACGATCGCGACCGGTTCCTGGTCACCCGACTCGGCGGTGCGCAGCCGCTGGCGGGTGTCGTGCAACTCGGCGATGACCCGCGCCAGGTAGCCGCGCAGTTTCTCCTCGTTGTCCATGCGAACATCGATCCTTCCGGGAGGGTCAGGCGAGGCCGAGGTCCTGGTCCACGAGGGCGAAGAGTTCTTCGCTGGAGGCCGAACCGAGCTTGTCGATGAGGTCGGGGGCGATGACCGCCCCGGCCGGGGCGGCGCCGCGGGCGTGCCGGTCGAGCAGGGCTTCGAGCCGGAGCATGATGCGCATCCGGCCGATGTCGTCGGCCGGCAGGTCGGCCAGCGCGGTGTCGAGCCGGTCCAGCTCGGCCTCCGACGGCAGGGCGTCCGCCGCACCCGCCGGGCCGAGTTCGGCGGCGAGCCAGGCGGCCAGCACCGCCGGGGTCGGGTGGTCGAACACCAGCGTCGCCGGCAGGGTCAGGCCGGTGGCCGCGCCGAGCCGGTCCCGCAGCTCGACCGAGGTGAGGGAGTCCAACCCGAGTTCGCGGAACGCGCGGCCGGGTTCGATCGCGCCGCTGGAGACGTGCCCGAGCACCGCCGCGGCGTGCGACCGGACGAGGTCGAGCAGCGCCCGTTCCCGGTCGGCCGGGGCGAGTGCCGCCAGCTCGCGGCGGGCGGCGTCCTGATCCGGGCTGCCGGCGGCCTCCACCGGGGCGGCGTCCCGCCCGGCGGCGAGGTCCGGAAGGTCGCCGATCAGCGGGCTCGGCCGGGGCGCGGTGAACGCCCGCGCGAACCGCGCCCAGTCCACGTCGGCCACGGTGACGGTGGCGTCGTCGTGCTCCAGCGCCTGCTGGAGGGCGGCGACCGCGTCGTCCGGGTCGAGCAACGGCAGGCCGATGCGGCGCATCCCGCTCTCGGCGTCCGGGTGCACCATGCCCCCGCCGCGCCACGGCCCCCAGGCGACCGAGAGCACCCGGGCGCCCGGGGCCCGGCGACGCCGGGCCAGCGCGTCGAGGTACGCGTTGGCCGCGGCGTACGCGCCGTGCCGGCCGCCGCCCCAGGTCGCCGCGATCGAGGAGAAGTAGACGACGGTGTCGAGCAGCTCCGGGTCGAGCAGTTCGTCGAGGTGCCGGGCGCCGGCCACCTTGCCGGACGCGGTGGCGGCCAACTCGCCCACTGCGGTGTCGGCCACGTCGATCAGCGTGTTGACGCCGGCGACGTGGAACACCGTACGGACCGGGTCGCCGGCCGCGGCCAGGTCGTCGAGCAGGTCACGCACCTGGTCGCGGTCGGTGAGGTCGCAGGCCGCGACCGTCACCCGACTGCCGTTCGCGGCCAGGTCGTCGGTTAGCCCCGGCTGGGCGCGGCCACCGCGGCTCACCAGCACCAGGTGCTCGGCGCCCCGGCCGGCCAGCCAGCGGGCGACCCGCTCGCCGAGCGCGCCGGTGCCGCCGGTCACCAGCACGGTGCCGCGCGGCGTCCACGCCCGGGCGGGCTTCGACCCGACCGGCGCGCGTTCGATCCGGCGCAGGAACACCCCGGCGGTCCGCAGCGCGATCTGGTCCTCGCCGTCGGCGCCGGCCAGCGCGGCGACGAGCCGGTCCGCGGCGCGGCCGTCCGGGGTGGGCGGCAGGTCGACCAGGCCGCCCCAGCGGGCCGGTTCCTCCAGCGCCGCGACCCGGCCGAGACCCCAGATCGCGGCCTGCTCCGGGTGTTCCACCGGCTCCGCGCCGACGGCCACCGCGCCGCGCGTCACACACCACAGCCGGCCGTGCGTCACGGCGCGCAGCAGCGCGACGGTGGCGGCGAGCCCGGTGGTGACGACTGGGTGGTCCCGGTGCGGGGTCTCGTCGAGGCCGAGGAAGGACAGCACGCCGGCTGCGCCGTCAAGCTGTTCTTCCCCGGCGGCGTCGCCGGTCACCACCGTGGTGTCGGCGCCCGCCCCGGTGAGGGCGGCGACGGTGGCCAGGACGTCCGGGTCGGCGGCGTGCCCGGGCGGGACCACGACGACCCATCGTCCGGTCAGCGGCGCGGGTGCCCGGTCGGGGTCGGCCTTCCAGGCGGCGACGTACCGCAGGCCGTCGAGCCGGCTGGCCAGCAGGCCGCGGCGGTGCCAGGCGGACAGGGCGGGCAGCAGTTCACGGACGGCGTCGGGCCGGTCCACGGCCAGCGTGCCGGCCAGCGACTCAGCGTCGGACCGGGCGACCGCGTCCCAGAAGGACGCCTCGAAGCCGGTGGCCGCGCCGGGCGCCGGGGCCGGCGCGGCCGACGGCAGCGGCCAGAACCGTCGGCGCTGGAACGCGTACGTGGGCAGGTCGGTGACCGGCCGGGCGGGGGGCAGCACGCTGGGCCAGTCCACCGGCACACCCCGCACGTACGCCTCGGCCAGGCTGGTCAGCAGTCGCCGTGGGCCGCCGTCGTCGCGTCGCAGCGTGCCGACCACGTCGGCCCGGCGGCCGGCGTCGGTGAGCAGCTCGGCGAGCGGTACGGCGAGCACCGGGTGCGGGCTGACCTCCAGGAACACGGCGCCGTCCGGCATGGCGAGGACCGCCCGGTCGAAGCGGACCGTCTCGCGCAGGTTGCGGAACCAGTACGTGCCGTCCATCGCGGTGGTGTCCAGGCGCTCGCCGGTGACCGACGAGTAGAGCGGCACCGTCGACGGGCGGCCGGTGACGTCGGCCAGTGACCGCAGCAGCGGCTCCCGCAGGTGCTCGACGTGCGCGGTGTGCGACGCGTAGACGACCGGCACCCGCTTGACCCGCACACCGGCGGTCTCCCCCGCCGCGAGCAGCTCGGTCAGGGCCTCCTCGTCCCCGCCGACCACGACGGCGGTGGGGCCGTTGACGACGGCGACCTCCAGCCGGCCGTCCCACGGCGCGATCCAGGCGGCGGCCTCGGCCGGCGGCAGCGCGACCGACACCAGGCCGCCGCGGCCGGCGATCAGCCGCAGTTCGCGGGAGCGCAGCGCGACCACCGTGGCGGCGTCGGTCAGGCTGAGCGCGCCGGCCACGCAGGCCGCCGCGATCTCGCCCTGGCTGTGTCCGACCACGGCGGACGGGCGTACGCCGTGCGCGCGCCAGACCTCGGCCAGCGCCACCATCACGGCGAACAGCATCGGCTGGACGACGTCGTCGCGGTCCAACGCCGGGGCGCCCGCGACGCCGAGCAGCACGTCGTGGGGGGACCAGTCGAGGTGCGGGGTGAGGGCGTGCGCGCAGGCGTCGAAGCGGGCGGCGAAGACGGAGTGCTGCTGGTACAGCTCGCGGGCCATGCCGGCCCACTGCGAGCCCTGCCCGGGGAAGACGAAGACGGCCTCGGCCGGGCCGCGGGCGACGCCGTGGACGACGCCGGGGGCCGGGTCGCCGGTGGCCAGCGCGGTCAGGCCGGCGGTGAACCCGGCCGGGTCGTGGCCGACGACGACGGCACGGTGCTCGAAGCGGGCCCGCCGGGTCAGGGCGGCGGCGACGTCGGCCACCGGCCGGTCCGGGCGGTCCGCCAGGTAGGCGCGCAGCCGCCGGGCCTGGGCCCGGACCGCCTCGGCGGAGCGCCCGGAGAGCACCCACGGGACCGGTCCGACGTCGGCGGCGGGACCCGGTTCGGCCGGCGCGTCGGCCGGGGCCTGCTCGATGACGAGGTGGGCGTTGGTGCCGCTCGCGCCGAAGGACGAGACGGCGGCCCGGCGGGGGCGGCCGGTCTCCGGCCAGGGCCGGGCCTCGGTGACCAGTTCGACCGCTCCGGCGGCCCAGTCGACGTGCGGGGTGGGCGCGTCGACGTGCAGGGTGCGCGGCAGCACCCCGTGCCGCATCGCGAGCAGGATCTTGATGATGCCGGCGACGCCGGCGGCGGCCTGGGTGTGGCCGATGTTGGACTTGACCGAGCCGAGCCAGAGCGGCCGGTCGGCGGGGCGCTCCTGCCCGTACGTGGCGAGCAGCGCCTGCGCCTCGATCGGGTCGCCGAGGGTGGTGGCGGTGCCGTGCGCCTCGACCAGGTCGACCTCCGAGGGGTGCAGGCCGGCGTCGGCGAGGGCCGCCCGGATGACGCGCTGCTGGGCCGGCCCGTTGGGGGCGGTGAAGCCGTTGCTCGCCCCGTCGGAGTTGAGCGCCCCGCCGCGGACCAGGCCGAGGACGGGGTGGCCGTTGCGGCGCGCGTCGCTGAGCCGTTCGATCAGCACCACGCCGGCTCCCTCGCTCCAGCCGGTGCCGTCGGCGGCGGCGGCGAACGGCCGGCACCGGCCGTCGGAGGCGAGCCCGCCGAGCCGGCCGAACTCGGAGAACGGCCCGGGGGTGGCCATCACGGTGACGCCGCCGGCGATGGCCATCGTGCACTCGCCGCGGCGCACCGCGGCGGCCGCGAGGTGGAGCGCGACAAGTGACGAGGAGCACGCGGTGTCGACCGACAGGGCCGGACCCTGCAACCCGAACGTGTAGGCCAGCCGGCCGGAGATGACGGCGGCGCTGACGCCGGTGATCAGGTGGCCGCCGGCGCCGGTGTCGGTGTTGGTGAGCACCACGCCGTAGTCCTGGGTGTTGGTGCCGACGAACACGCCGGTGTCGCTGCCGCGCAGGCGGTGCGGGTCGATCCCGGCCCGCTCGACGGTCTCCCAGACGGTTTCCAGCAGCACCCGCTGCTGCGGGTCCATGGCCAGCGCCTCACGGGGGCTGATGTCGAAGAACGCGGCGTCGAAGTCGCCCGCGTCGTAGAGGAAGCCGCCGGCGCGCGGGTAGTCGACCGGATCGGCGTCCGGGTCCCACCCCCGGTCGGCCGGGAACTCGCCGATGGCATCGCCGCCGGATTCCAGCAGCCGCCAGAACTCCTCCGGCGACCGGACCCCGCCCGGGTAGCGGCACCCGACGGCGACGATCGCGACCGGGTCGTCGTCGGTCTCCGGCCGCGCCTGCGGCACCGCCGGCTCGGGCTCCTCGGCCGGTACGGCGGTGAGCTGCCCCTCGATGTGGGCCGCGAGCGCGGCCGGCGTCGGGTAGTCGAAGATCAGGGTGGCCGGCAGCCGGATTCCGGTGCGGGCGTTCAGCCGGCCGCTCAGCTCGACCGCGGTGACCGAGTCGAAGCCGAGGTCGTCGAAGGCGCGTTCCACCTCGACGGCGTCCGCGCCGGAGTGGCCGAGCACCTCGGCCGCCTCGGTCAGCACGGTCGCCAGGACGAGCCGCGCGCGCTCGCCGGGTTCGGCGGCGGCGAGGTCGGCGAGCAGCGTCGACCCGGCCGGGGCGGCCTCCGGTCCGGCGGCCACGGCGGCCTCGGGCAGGTCGGCGAGCAGCGCGCTGCGCCGGGCGGACTGGAAGCCCGGCGCGAAGCGCGGCCAGTCGACGTCGGCCACGACCAGGTCGGCGGCGCCCGCGTCGACCGCGGCCGCGAGCGCCGCGACGGCCGGCGCCGGCTCCATCGGCACCAGGCCCCGACGGATCAGGTACGCGGCGGAGTCGTCCCCGGCCGCCATCCCGGCGCTGGCCCAGGCGCCCCAGGCGATCGCGGTGGCGGCCAGCCCGTCGCCGCGGCGGTGCTCGGCGAGCGCGTCGAGGTAGGCGTTTCCGGCGCTGTACGCGCCCTGCCCGCCGCCGCCCCACACCCCGGCGACCGAGGAGATCAGGATGAAGCGCTCCAGCGGCTGGTCCGCGGTGAGCGCGTGCAGGTGGGCCGCGCCGGCGACCTTGGCCCGGACGGTGGCGGCGAACCCGGCCGGGTCCACCTCGGCGAGGGGCGCGGAGTCGGCGGCCCCGGCGGCGTGCACCACGGCGGTGAGGGGACGGTCGGCGGGCACCGCGGCGAGCACGGCGGCGAGCGCGGCCCGGTCGGCGACGTCGCACGCGGCGACGGTGACCGTGGTGGTGTCCGACGACAGTTCGGCGGCGAGGTCCCGGGCGCCGGGCGCGTCCGGGCCGCCGCGGCTGAGCAGGAGGACGTGCGGGGTGCCGCGGTCGGCCAGCCAGCGCGCGACGTGGCCGCCGATCGCCCCGGTGCCGCCGGTGACCAGCACCGTTCCGGTGGGACGCCAGGACTCGGCGACGTCGGTGGCGGCGGCGCGCACCAGCCGCCGGCCGAACACGCCGGAGGCCCGCACGGCCACCTGGTCCTCGACCGGGCCGGCGTCGGCCGCCGCGCTCGCGCCCGCCGCGGCCAGCAGCGCGGCGAAGCGGCGGCCGTCGCGGGCGGTCATCGCCGCGGGCAGGTCGACCAGGCCGCCCCAGCGCCGCGGGAACTCCAGCGCGGCGGCCCGGCCGAGCCCCCAGACCTGGGCCTGGTCCGGCTCGCGCAGCGAATCCGACCGGCCGGTGGACACCGCCCCGCGGGTCACGCACCACAGTGGCGCGTCCACCCCGACCGCGCCCAGCGCCTTGATCAGCGCGAGGGCCGCCGACGCGCCGGCGGACGGGCCGGCCGGGCCGGCGGGCCGGTCGGTCAGGGCCACCACGCCGGCGATGTCGTCCGCTTCCAGGATCGCGTCGAAGAGGTCGTCGGTGAGCGTCTCGGCGTCGGTCGCCGCCGGGCAGCGCACGGTCCGGGCCCCCGCCGCGTGCAGCGCGTCGAGCACGTCGTCGCCGTCGCCGACGACCAGCCAGGTGCCGTCGAGGCGGCCGGCGGGCGGCTCGGGAAGCGGACGCCAGGTGACCCGGTAGCGCCAGGAGTCGAGGGTCGCGGCAGTGCGGCGGCGTTCGTGCCAGGAGGCGAGCGCGGGCAGCAGCGCGGCCAGCGACGCCTGCTCGGCCGCCGAATCCAGGCGCAGCGACCGGGCCAGGCCGTCGCGGTCGCGGCGGGTCACCGACTCCCAGAAGGCGTCGTCGGTGGTGCCGGACAGCGCCCGGGCCGCCGGCGCGGACAGCCAGTAGCGCTCCCGCTGGAACGCGTACGTGGGCAGCGGATGCGGTTGCCCGGGTCGCTCGCCGGCGAGCACGGCGACCCGCTCCCCGGCGGCCCAGCGGGTGGCCAGCGCGACCGCCTCCGCCGGTGCGCCGTCGGCGCCGACGATCGGTCCGTCCTGCGTCCCGGCGGCCAGCGCGGCGAACGCCCGCGCGAAGTCGCCCGGCTCGCGGCCGAACACCACGGCACGGTACTCGAACGCGGTCCGGCTGCCGGCCAGCGCGTACGCCACCGCGACCGGGTCGGTGACCGTGCCGGCGAGGTCGGCGAGCGCGGCGGCCTGGGCCCGCAGCGCCGGGGCCGACCGGGCCGACACCAGCCACGGTACGACGACCGGGGCCTCGACGGGCGGGGCGGGCGGTGCCTCCTGTGCCGGCGCCTCCTCGACGATGACGTGCGCGTTGGTGCCGCTGATCCCGAACGAGGAGACGCCGGCGCGCCGCACCCGGTCCCCCGCCGGCCAGTCCCGCGCCTCGGTGAGCAGGCGGACCCGGCCGGCGGACCAGTCGACCTCCCGGGTGGGCTCGGCGGCGTGCAGGGTGCGCGGCAGCGTCCCGGCCCGCAGCGCCAGCACCATCTTGATCACACCGGCCACGCCGGCGGCGGCCTGGGTGTGGCCGACGTTGGACTTCACCGTGCCCAGCCACAGCGGGTCGGCGTCGGGCGCCCGACCCTGGCCGTACGTCGACAGCAGCGCCTGGGCCTCGATCGGGTCGCCGAGCCGGGTGCCGGTGCCGTGCGCCTCGACGGCGTCCACGTCGGCGGCTTCGATCCCGGCGTCGCGCAGCGCGTCCTCGATCACCCGCTGCTGGGAGGGGCCGTTGGGGGTGGTGAGCCCGCTGGACGCCCCGTCCTGATTCACCGCGGTGCCGCGGATCACGGCCAGCACCGGGTGGCCGTGGCGGCGGGCGTCGCTCAGCCGCTCCAGCAGCAGCACGCCGGCGCCCTCGGACCAGCCGGTGCCGTCGGCGCCGTCGGCGAACGACTTGCACCGGCCGTCGCCGGCCAGGCCGCCCTGCCGGGCGAAGTCGAGGAAGGTGTCCGGGTTGACCATGACGGTGACGCCGCCGGCGATCGCCAGGCCGGTCTCCCGCGAGCGCAGCGACCGGGCCGCGAGGTGCAGCGCGACGAGCGACGAGGAGCACGCGGTGTCGATCGTCAGCGCCGGCCCCTCCAGGCCCAGGGTGAACGCGACCCGTCCGGAGAAGACGCTGCCGGTGTTGCCGGTGCCGAGGAACGTCTCGACACCGTCGGGGATGTCGAGGATGCGCTTCGCGTAGTCCTGGTACATCAGCCCGGCGAAGACGCCGGTGCGGCTGCCGCGCAGCGTGGCCGGGTCGATGCCGGCCCGCTCGATCGCCTCCCAGGTGACCTCCAGCAGCAGTCGCTGCTGGGGGTCCATGGCCAGGGCCTCGCGCGGTGAGATGCCGAAGAAGCCGGCGTCGAACCCGGCGGCGCCGGGCAGGAAGCCACCGACAGGTTCGAGCCCGGCCGGCAGCGCCCCGAGTTCCCAGCCCCGGTCGGACGGGAAGCCGGACATCGCGTCGACGCCGTCGCGGATCAAATCCCAGAACGCCTCCGGGGTGTCGGCCTCGCCCGGGTAGCGGCAGCTCATCCCGATGATGGCGATCGGCTCGGCGTCCGCCTCCTCGACCGCGCGCAGCCGCTGCCGGACCTGGGCCAGGTCGGCGGTGACGCGCTTGAGGTACTCGCGGAGCTTCTCTTCGTTTGTCATCGCAGTCCTCCGCAGTCTCAGGAAGCGCCGAGCTCGTTGTCGATGAAGGCGAAAATCTCGTCGTCGGTGGCCGCGTCGAGGCCGTCGCCGGCCACCGGTTCCCCGCCGCCGTCCGGGCCGCCGAACCTGGCCGCCAGGGCCAGCAGCCGGGCCACCGCCCGCCGGCGCACCGTCTCGTCCAGCCCGTCGACGGCGAGACCGCCGGCGACCCGGTCCAGGTCGTCGAGCAGGCCCGGGTCGGCGGGGCCGGTCGCCGCCAGCCGCCGGTCGAGTTCCGCGGCCAGCCGCACCGCTGTGGGATGGTCGAAGACCAGCGTGGAGGGCAGCCGCAGCGCGGTGGCGGCGGCCAGCCGGTTGCGCAGCTCGACCGCGGTGAGCGAGTCGAGGCCCTGGTCGGTGAGGCCGCGTTCCGGCTCGACCGCGGCGGCGTCGGGATAGCCGAGCGCGGCGGCGGCCTGTGCGCGGACGAGGTCGAGCATCGCCTCCGCCCGCCCGACCGGGTCGAGGCCGGCGAGCCGCCGGGCCAGTTCGCGCCCGTCCGGTGCGGACTCCCCGGCCCGGCGCGGCGCGGCCGGCACCAGGGCGCGCAGCAGCGGGGGCAGCTCCGCCCCGGCCAGCGCGCGCGGGTCCAGCGGGTTCAGCACGGCGTGCGGCAGGTCGGCGGCCAGCGCCCGGTCGAACAGGGCCAGCCCGTCGGCGGCCGTCATGCCGCCGCCGATGCGGGCGACGTCGCGGTCGTCGAGCTGCCCGGTCATCCCGGCGGAGACCGCCCAGAGACCCCACGCCATCGACTGGGCCGGCAGGCCCAGCCCGCGCCGGTGCGACGCGAGGCCGTCGAGGTAGCCGTTGGCCGCCGCGTAGTTGGCCTGCCCGGGCGCGCCGAACGTGGCCGCGACGGAGGAGAACAGCAGGAACCAGCGCAGGTCGAGGTGCGCGGTCAGCTCGTGCAGGTTCCGGGCGGCGTCCGCCTTGGGCCGCAGCACCCGCTCGACCCGCTCGGCGGTGAGGCCGCCCAGGACGCCGTCGTCGAGCACGCCCGCGCAGTGGATCACGCCGGTGAGCGGCGACGCGGCCGGCACCGCGGCGATGACGCGGCGCAGGTCGTCCCGGTCGCCGGCGTCGGCGGCGGCGAGCGTCACCCGGGCGCCGAGCGCTTCCAGCGTGGCCGCCAGGTCGCCGGCGCCGGGCGCGTCCGCGCCCCGCCGGCCGACCAGCACGAGATCGCGTACGCCGTAAGTCCGCACCACGTGCGCGGCGACCAGCGCGCCCAGCGCCCCGGTGCCGCCGGTGATCAGGACGGTGCCCGGGAACGGCTCCGGCTCGCTCGGCGCCGGCGCCGGCGCCCGCACCAGCCGGGGCACGGCGACCGTGCCGGCGCGTACCGCGAGCTGCGGCTCGCCGCCGGCCGCCGCCGCGACGACGGCGGCCCAGGAGGCGGGGTCGTCGTCGGTGTCGACGAGCACGATCCGGTCGGGGTGCTCGGTCTGGGCGCTGCGGACCAGACCCCAGACCGCCGCGGCGTCCGCATCGGTCACCGGGCCGCCGGCCGGCACCGCCAGCCGGGTGAGCAGCACCAGCCGCGACGGCCGGGCCGGCTCGTCGGCCAGCCAGCGCTGGGCCAGGCCGAGGACGTCGGTGACCGACGTCGCCGGCACCAGCACGAGGTCCGCCACCGCGGCCGGCTCGTCGACCACGGGCAGGCCGAGCCGCTCGGCGGTCGCCGCGTCGCCCACCACGACGGCGGTCGGCGCGGGGTCGTCCGGGCTCGCCGGGGCGGGGATCCAGTCCACCGTGAAGAACGCGTTCGCCGGCCCGTCCGTGTCGGCCGGGAGGGCGGCCGGGCGCAGGGCCAGCGCGTCGATGGTCGCGACCGGCTGACCGGCGTCGTCGGCCACCCGCACCGCGACGGTGTCGGTGCCGGCCGGGGAGAGCCGGACCCGGGCGGCGGTGGCCCCGATCGCGTGCACGGTGACGCCGGAGAAGGTGAACGGCAGCCACGGCCGGTCGGTGTCGGCGACGAAGCTGCCGAGCCCGATGCCGTGCAGCGCGGCGTCGAGCAGCGGCGGGAAGATCGCGTAGCGGCCGGCTTCCGGGTCGGTCGTCTCGACCTCGGCGTAGACGTCGGCGCCGGACCGCCAGGCCCGCCGCAGGCCCTGGAAGACGGGGCCGTAGTCGAGTCCGTTGGCACCGGCCGCGGCGTACAGTCCGCCGACGTCGACCGCCTGGGCGCCGGCCGGCGGCCAGGCGGTGAGGTCGAACGCCGGCGCCGCGCCCGCGCCGGGGCTGACGACACCCGTCGCGTGCGTGGTCCAGTCGGTCGCGCCGTCGGCCTTCGCCGCGATGACGACGCGCCGCTCCCCCGCGGAGTCCGGCTCGGCGGCCCGGACCTGGAGGTCCACCGCGCCGCCGGCCGGCACCACGAGCGGCGACGCGAGCGTCAGCTCGCGGACCGCGCCGCGGCCGGCGTGCACCGCCAGCTCGACGAACGCGGTGCCCGGCACGACGATCCGGCCGAGCACGACATGGTCGGCGAGCCACGGGTGGGTGTCGACGGACAGCCGGCCGGTGTAGACGTCGCCGTCGCCGCCGGCGAGCCGCACGCAGGCGGCGAGCATCCGGTGGCCGCCGCCGGTCAGACCGGCGGCGGTGACGTCGCCGGCCCCGGTGGCCGCCGGCCAGTACCGCTCGCGCTGGAACGGGTACGTCGGCAGCGGCACGGTGCGCCCGCCCCGGCCGTCGAGCACCGCGGCCCAGTCGACGGCGGCCCCGGAGACGAACAGCCGGCCGACGGCGTCCAGCGCGGTCGCGGCCTCGTCGCGGTTGCGCCGCATCCCGGGCGCGTAGAGCAGGTCGGGGGCGGTCTGCGGGGCCATCGTGGTGAGCACGCCGTGCGGGCCGACCTCCAGGCACCGCACCACGCCGTGCGCGGCGAGCCAGGCGACGCCGTCGGCGAACCGGACCGCCTCCCGGACGTGCCGCACCCAGTAGCCGGCGGTGTACTCCTCGACCGGCTCGCCGGTCAGGTTGGACACGACCGGGATCCGCGGCGCCCGGTAGGTGAGGTGCGCGATCGTGGCGGCGAACTCGGCGAGCATCGGCTCCATCAGCGAGGAGTGGAACGCGTGCGACACGGTCAGCCGGGTCGCGCGGGGGAACCGCGGCTCCAGCGCGTCGATCGCCTCGCTCGGCCCGGAGAGGACCACCGCGTTCGGTCCGTTGACCGCGGCGATGTCCACGGCGGTCGGCAGCGCGGCCCGGACGGCGGCCTCGGACGCGCGGACCGCGAGCATCGCGCCGCCGGCCGGGAGCGCCTGCATGAGCCGGCCGCGGGCGGCCACCAGGGTCACCGCGTCGTCCAGGTCGAGCACGCCGGCGACGTGGGCGGCGGCGATCTCCCCGATCGAGTGGCCGAGCAGGTAGTCGGGGGTCACGCCCCACGACTCGAACAGCCGGTAGAGCGCGACCTCGACCGCGAACAGCCCGGCCTGGGTGTGCACGGTCTGGTGGATCGCGTCGGAGTCGAGCGCGTCGCGAAGCCCGTCAAAGCGGGCCACGATCTCGTCGAACGCCTCGGCGAAGACCGGGAACCGGCTGGCCAGGCCGGCGCCCATGCCGGGCCACTGGGCGCCCTGCCCGGTGAACAGGACGGCGGTCCGGCCGGGGCCGGCCGGGGCGCCGGCGTCGTCACCGGCGGCGACGCGGGCCAGGGCGTCCGGCGCGGTGGCGGGCACCACGGCGCGGTGTTCGAGGACCGCGCGGGCGCTCGCCAGGGTGTGCCCCACGTCGACCGGCCGCAGGTCGGGGTGGGTGAGCAGGTGCTGGTGCAGCCGGCCGGCCTGGGCCCGCAGCGCGTCCGCGGTGCGGGCCGAGAGCACCCACGGCACCACGCTCGGGTCCGGTTCGACCGGCGGCGGGGCGGGCACCCGGGTGGGCGCCTCCTCCAGCACCACGTGGGCGTTGGTGCCGCTGATGCCGAAGGACGACACGGCCGCGCGGCGCGGGCGTCCGGGGCCGGCGGTCCACGTGACCGGCTCGGTCAGCAGGCGCAGCGCGTTGCCGGTCCAGTCGACGTGCGGTGAGGGCTGATCGGCGTGCAGCGTCCGGGGCAGGACGCCGTGCTGCATGGCCAGCACCATCTTGATGATCCCGGCGACGCCCGCGGCGCACTGCGTGTGGCCGATGTTCGACTTGATCGAGCCGAGCCACAGCGGTTGCCCGTCCCGGTCACCGCCGTACGCGGCGAGCAGCGCCTGCGCCTCGATCGGGTCGCCGAGGACGGTGCCGGTGCCGTGCGCCTCGACCACGTCCACGTCGGCCGGGGTCAGCCGGGCGTTCGCCAGCGCCTGCCCGATGACCCGCTGCTGAGACGGCCCGTTGGGGGCGGTCAACCCGTTGCTGGCCCCGTCGGAGTTCACCGCGCTGCCCCGCACCACCGCCAGCACCTGATGGCCGTGCCGCTGCGCGTCGGAGAGCTTCTCGACCAGCAGCACCCCGACACCCTCCGACCAGCCGGTGCCGTCGGCGTCGGCCGAGAACGGCTTGCACCGCCCGTCACCGGCCAGACCACCCTGACTGTCGAAGCTCGGGAAGATGCCCGCGCTCGCCATCACCGTGACGCCGCCGGCGATCGCCATCGTGCACTCGCCGCGACGCAGCGCCTGCGCGGCCAGGTGCAGCGTGACCGACGACGACGAGCAGGCCGTGTCCACGGTCAGCGCCGGCCCTTCCAGCCCGAACGTGTACGCCACCCGGCCGGAGATGATGCTGGGGGCGGTGCCGGTGAGCAGGTGGCCCTCGCTGCCGGCGGGCATCCCGCCGGTCATGCCGTAGCCGAACGTGGAGGCGCCGATGAAGACGCCCACCGGTGCGCCGCGCAGCGACCCGGGGTCCATGCCGGAGCGTTCGAACACCTCCCAGCACGCTTCGAGCAGCACCCGCTGCTGCGGGTCCATCGCGACCGCCTCGCGCGGGGAGACGCCGAACAGCCGGGCGTCGAAGTCGGTGGCCGCGTCGAGGAAGCCGCCCTGCCGCGCGTACCCGGCCGGGTCGGCCGGCCAGCCGCGGTCGGTGGGGAACGGGCCGATCGCGTCGGCGCCGTCGCGGAGCAGCTGCCAGAGCTCCTCGGGGCTGTTGGCCCCGCCGGGGAACCGGCAGCTCATGCCGACGATGGCGATCGGGTCGTCGTCGGTGGCGGCGCGGGCGCGGCGCGGCGCGGCGACGGCCGGCGCGCCGAGCAGTTCGGTGCGCAGGTAGCCGGCGAGCGCGTCCGGGGTGGGGTAGTCGAACACCAGCGTGGCGGGCAGTCGCAGCCCGGTCGCCGCGGTCAGCCGGTTGCGCAGCTCGACCGAGGTGAGCGAGTCGAAGCCGAGGTCCTTGAACGCCCGGGCGGGGGCCACCGCGTCGCCGGACTCGTGGCCGAGCACCCCAGCGGCGGCGGTGCACACCACATCGGTCAGCAGCCGGTCCCGGTCGGCGTCGGCGAGGCCGGCCAGTCGCCCGGCCAGGCCGGTGCCCGTGGCGCCGCCGTCGTCGGCTCGCCGGACCGGCGTGGTGACCAGCCTGCGCAGCAGCGGCGGCACCTGGCCCGAGGCCCGCACCGCGTCGAGGTCGAGCCGCGCCGGGACCACGTGCCCGTCCGGCAGCCGCCGGGCCGCGTCGAACAACGCCAGGCCCAGCTCGTCGGACATGCCGCCGCCCAGTCGCGCGGCCAGCTCACCGCCCATGCCGGCGGCGTTTGCCCACAACCCCCAGCCCAGCGACTGACCGACCAGCCCGAGCCCGCGACGGTACGACACGAAGCCGTCCAGGAACGCGTTCGCCGCCGCGTACGCCGCCTGGCCCGCCGACCCGAACACCGCCGACACCGACGAGAACACGGTGAACATCGCCAGGTCCCGGCCCCGCGTCAGCTCGTGCAGGTGCACCACCGCGTCGGCCTTGGGCGCCATCACCCCGGCCACCCGCTCGGCGGTCAGGCCGGTGAACACCCCGTCGTCCAGGACACCCGCGCAGTGCACGACACCGGCGAGGTCGTCGATGCCGTCGAGCACCGCCGCGAGCGCGTCGCGGTCGGTGACGTCCGCCGCGACGACCCGCACCCGGGCGTCCAACTCCGGGGCCGGGCCGCCGGAACGGCTGACCAGCACCAGATCGCGCACCCCGTGGGTCTCGACCAGGTGCGCGGCCAGCAGCGCGCCCAGGCCACCGGTGCCGCCGGTGATGAGCACCGTCCCGTCGATCGGGGCCGGCGTGGCGGTCCCCGGGGTGGCGCGCACCAGGCGCGGGACGAGGAACTCGCCGCCGCGTACCGCCACCTCGGGCTCGCCGAGGCCGACCGCCGTGACGACGGCCGGCGTGGCGGGATCGTCGTGGTCCACGTCGACGAGCACGATCCGGTCGGGGTTCTCGGTCTGCGCCGATCGCAGCAGGCCCCACACCGCGGCGCCCGGCAGGTCGGCGACCGGTCCGCCGGCCGGGACCGCGCCCCGGGTGACGACGGCCAGCGTGCCGGCCGGGTCGTCGGCGGCGAGCCAGCTCTGCACGGCGTGCAGGGCCTGGTCGACGTCCTGGACCGGCAGCACCACCACACCCTCGACGGCTTCGCCGGCGGGGGCGGGCAGCGGCGTCCACTCGACGTGGAACAGGGCGTCGCGTACGGCGCCGGTGGCGCCGGTGGACAGGTGTTCCGCCGACGCGCCGCGCAGCATCAGCCGGTCCACGGTGGCCACCGGCTCGCCGGTGCCGTCGGCGACCCGCAGGGTCACCGCGTCCGGCCCGGCCAGGCTCAGTGCGACGCGCAGCCGGGTGGCGGCGGTGGCGTGCAGGGTGACGCCGGACCAGGCGAACGGCAGGCGCGCGGTGCCGTCGGCCGGGAACAGCAGGGCGCAGCCGTGCAGGGCGGCGTCGAGCAGGGCGGGGTGCAGGTCGAACCGGGCGGCGTCGGGGTGCGCCTCGGCCGGCACCGCCACCTCGGCGTAGACCGTGTCGGCGGTACGCCACGCCGACCGTAGGCCCCGGAACACCGGGCCGTAGTCGAGCCCGGCGTCGGTGGCGAGGCGGTCGTAGAAGCCGTCCAGGTCGACCGGTCGCGCGCCGGCCGGGGGCCACTGCGCCAGGGTGGACGTCTGGTCCGCGCCGGCGTCGGTGAGCGCCCCGGAGGCGTGCAACGTCCACGGGCCGTCGGCGTCGTGCGCGGGGCGGGCGTGGATGCGCACGTCGCGTACGCCGTACCCGTCCGGCGCGGTCACCCGCACCTGCACCTCGGCGCCACCGGCCGGCAGGACCAGCGGCGCCTCGACGGTCAGCTCGTCGATCCGGCCGCCGCCGACCTGCCGCGCGGCCCGCAGGGCCAGCTCGACGAAGGCGGTGCCGGGGACGACCACGCGACCCCACACGGTGTGGTCGGCCAGCCACGGCTGGGCGGACGCGGCGAGGCGGCCGGTCAGCAGCACCTCGTCGGCGCCGGCCACCGGCACCGCGAGCCCGACCAGCGGGTGGTCGGTGGTGCTCAGGCCGGGCACCGCGACGGCGGCGCCGGGTGCGGCCTCGGGCCAGAAGCGGCGGCTCTGGAAGGCGTACGTGGGCAGTTCCAGTCGGGCCCGGGCGGGCAGGATCGCGGTCCAGTCGACAGGCACGCCGGCGGTCCACAGCGTCGCGACAGCGTGCAGGAGGTTGTCGGCCTCGTCGCGGTCCTTGCGCAGCGCCGGGACGTAGGTCAGCTCGGGCGCGGCCGTCGCGGACAGCACACCGGCCGGTCCGACCTCCAGGCAGCGGGTGACGTCGTTGGCGGCGAGCCAGGTCATCCCGTCGTGGAAGCGCACCGCCTCCCGCACGTGCCGCACCCAGTAGTCGGCGGTGTATTCCGGCACCGGCTCACCGGTCAGGTTCGACACCACCGGGATGCGCGGCGTTCCGAACTCGACGTGCGCGATGGCGGCCGCGAAGTCGGCCAGCATCGGCTCCATCAGCGCCGAGTGGAACGCGTGGGACACGGTGAGCCGGGTCGCCTTGGCGAACCGTGGCGCCAGCGCGTCGATCGTCTCGACCGGGCCGGAGACGACGATCGACGTCGGACCGTTCACGGCGGCGATGTCCACACCGGTGCCGGCGATGGTTTCCCGCACCGACTCCTCGGTCCCCTGCACCGCGAGCATCGCCCCACCGGCCGGCAGCGCCTGCATCAACCGGCCCCGCGCGGCCACGAGCGTCACCGCGTCGTCGAGCGACAGCACGCCCGCCACGTGCGCGGCGGCGATCTCCCCGATGGAGTGACCCAGCAGGTAGTCCGGGGTGATGCCCCACGACTCGATCAGCCGGAACAGGGCGACCTCGACCGCGAACAGACCCGCCTGCGTGTAGACCGTCCGGTGGATCGCGTCGGAATCGATCGCCTCGCGCAACGGCACGTCGAGGAGCTGGTCGAAACGCGCGCGGACGGCGTCGAACGCCTCCGCGAACACCGGGAACCGGGCGTACAGGCCGGTGCCCATCCCGACGCGCTGCGCGCCCTGACCGGTGAACAGCACCGCGAGGCCGCCCTCGGACGCCACGCCCGACACCGTCGGCGCCGGCAACCCGGCCAGGAAGTCCTCGCGGGTGCCGGCCAGCACGACCGCGCGGTGCTCCAGCGCGGCCCGCCCGGTCGCCAGGGACCAGGCCACCGCCGCCGGGTCCAGCTCCGGCTCGGCGGCCACGAAGTCGCGCAGCCGATGCACCTGACCGGCCAGCGCCGGCGCCGAGCGGGCCGAGATCAGCCACGGTTGGCGGCCCTGGACCGGCGGGACACCGAGCTGCGGGTCGGTGACCGCGGCCGGCTCCTCGATGATCACGTGTGCGTTGGTGCCGCTGATCCCGAACGACGACACCGCGCCGCGGCGGGGGTGGCCGTTCGGCTTCCAGGGCCGGGCCTCGGTCAGCAGCTCGACCGCGCCGGCACGCCAGTCGACGTGCGGGGTGCGCTCCTCGGCGTGCAGGGTGGGCGGCATCACGTCGTGCCGCATCGCCATGATCAGCTTGATGATCCCGGCGACGCCGGCGGCGGCCTGGCTGTGGCCGAGATTGGACTTGATCGAGCCGAGCCACAACGGTCGCTCCGCGCTCCGGCCCTGCCCGTAGGTGGCCAGTAGCGCCTGGGCCTCGATCGGGTCGCCGAGCTTGGTGCCGGTGCCGTGCGCCTCCACCACGTCGACGTCGCCGGTGGTGAGACCGGAGTTGGCGAGGGCCTGCCGGATGACCCGCTGCTGCGCGCCGCCGTTGGGCGCGGTGAGCCCGTTGCTGGCGCCGTCCTGATTGACCGCGCTGCCGCGCACCACGGCGAGGACCCGGTGACCGTTGCGTCGGGCGTCGCTGAGCCGTTCGACCACCAGCATGCCCACGCCCTCGGACCAGCCGGTGCCGTCCGCGCCGGCGCCGAAGGACTTGCACCGGCCGTCGAACGACAGGCCCTGCTGGCGGCTGAACTCCACGAACGTGTACGGGGTGGTCATCACGGTCACGCCGCCGACCAGCGCCAGGTCGCACTCGCCCTGCCGGAGCGCCTGCCCGGCCAGGTGCAGCGCGACGAGCGACGACGAGCAGGCCGTGTCGACGGTGACGGCCGGGCCTTCGAGGCCGAACGCGTAGGACAGCCGCCCGGACATGACGCTGGCGATGGTGCCGGTCGCGACGTAGCCCTCGGACTCGGCCGCGGACGCGGACAGCGTCGTGTAGTCCTGCCCGTTGGTGCCGACGAACACCCCGGTGGGCGTGCCGCTGAGTGACGTGGGGTCGACGCCCGCCCGCTCCAGCGCCTCCCAGGTGGTCTCCAGCAGCAGCCGCTGCTGCGGGTCCATCGCCAGCGCCTCGCGCGGTGAGATGCCGAACATGTCGGCGTCGAACGCCGACGCGTCGCGCAGGAAGCCGCCCTCCCGCACGTACGAGCTGCCGGCCCGGCTGCCGTCGGGGTCGAACAGCGCGTCCAGGTCCCATCCCCGGTCGGTGGGGAACGGCCCGACGGCGTCCGCGCCGTCGGCGACCAGCCGCCACAGGTCCTCGGGGCCGGTCACCCCGCCGGGGTACCGGCAGGCCATGCTCACGATGACGATCGGGTCGGTGGTGACGGCGGTGGCGGTGGGCACCGACGCGGCCGTGTCGGTGCCGCCGACGTGGGACTGGAGAAGGTCGGTGACCGCGGTGGCGGTGGGGTGGTCGAAGGCGAGGCTGGCCGGCAGCGCCAGCCCGGTCAGCGTCTGCAACCGGTCGCGCAGCTCGACCGCGGTCAGCGAGTCGATGCCGAGGTCCTTGAACGCCCGACCCGCCGGCACCCGGTCCACGTCGGCGTACCCGAGCACCTCCGCGACCGTGCGGCGGACCTGCCCGAGCACGGCACGGGAGCGTTCCGCCGGGCCGAGCGCGGCCAGTTCGCCGGCCCACCGGTTGGTGTCGGGTGCCGGCGCGGGCGGGGCCTCGTCGACGGGGAGCAGGTGGTGCAGCAGTGGGCTGGGTCGGGAGGCGGTGAACGCCGGCCCGAAGCGCGCCCAGTCGACGTCGGCGACGGTCACGCAACCGGCGTCGCCGTCGACCGCCTCGGCCAACGCCCGGATCGCCAGCGCCGGCGGCATCGGCCGCAGCCCGCGACGACGCAGGTAGTCCTCGGCGCCCTCCTCGGCGACCAGCATGCCGGCCTCGGCCCAGGGCCCCCAGGCCACGGCCGTGCCGGCCTTGCCCGCCGCCCGGCGGGTCTGCACCAACGCGTCGAGGAACGCGTTGCCGGCCGAGTACGCGGGCTGGCCACCGCTGCCCCAGACGCCGGAGATCGACGAGAAGACCACGAACAGGTCCAGCTCGGCGGTGAGCGCGTCCAGGTGTACCGCGCCGGCGACCTTGCCCCGGACGATCTCCGCGAACTCGTCAGCGGTGGTCTGCGAGAGCAGGCCCAGTCCGGCGACCCCGGCGGCGTGCACCACGCCCCGCAGGTCCGGGATCCCGGCCAACAGCTTTGCCACCTGCGCCCGGTCCGCGACGTCACACGCCACCACGTCCACCCGCGCCGGGGAAAGCTCCGCCACCAACTCGGCCACGCCCGGGGCATCCATCCCCCGCCGCGACGTCAGCACCAGCCGCGGCACGCCCCGCCCCACCAGCCACCGCGCCACCTGCGCACCGAGCGCGCCGGTGCCGCCGGTGACCAGCACCGTGCCGTCCCACGTACGCGGGGCCGGCGGTCGGGCCGGCGTCGGCGCGGACCGCAGCCGGCGGACGAACACGCCCGAGGCGCGTACCGCGACCTGGTCCTCACCGCCACCGAGGACGCCGGCCAACCGGCCGCCCTCGCGCTCGCCGAGGCCGGCCGGGACGTCGATCAGGCCGCCCCACAGCTCCGGCGACTCCAGCGCGGCGACCCGGCCCGCGCCCCACACCAGTGCGGCGGCCACGTCGTGCAGCGGGTCGGAGCGACCGACCGAGACCGCGCCCTGCGTGACGCACCACAGCCGGGCGGCGACGCCGCTGTCGCCGAGGGCCTGCACCACGGTCAGGAAGCCGTGCGGCACCACCGAGTCGGCGGGCTCGGCCAGCGACAGCAGGGAGAGGACGCCGGCCAGGCTTGCCAGGCCCGCGCCGATGGCGGCCAGCTCCTCAGCCAGGACCGCGCGGTCCAGGTCCTCGGGCATGACCGGGAGTTCGATGATGTCCAGGCCGGCGTCGCTCAGTGCGGACACCAGCGGGTCGGCGACGCCGTTGTGCGGGGTCAGCACGACCCAGGTGCCCGACGCGGGCCCGACCGGGTCGGCCACCGGCTGCCAGGTGACGTCGTAGCGCCAGGACGCGACCGCGCCGGCCGCGACCCGGTCGCGGCGCCATCCGGCGAGCGCGGCGCTCAGCGACGCCGGCACGTCGGTGTGCAGCAGGTCGTGGAGGCTCTCGCCCTCGACCGCCTGCCAGAACGCCGACTCGACCGGGTCCGCGGTCGTCGCCGCCGGCAGCTCGATCGGGGTCAGCCAGTAGCGGTCCCGCTGGAACGCGTAGGTGGGCAGGTCGACGCGGGGTGCGGCGGGCAGGATCGCGGTCCAGTCGACCGGCACGCCCACGGTCCACAGCTGGGCGACCGCGTGCAGCAGGCTGTCGGCCTCGTCCCGGTCCTTGCGCAGCGCGGGCGCATACCTGAGTTCCGGCGCGGTCAGGCGTGCCATCGCGGAGAGCACACCCGCCGGCCCGACCTCGACCGCCCGGGTCACGCCCTGCGACCGCAGCCACCGTACGCCGTCGGCGAAGCGCACCGCCTCCCGCACATGCCGCACCCAGTAGTCGCCGGTGTATTCCTCGACCGGCTCCCCGGTCAGGTTCGACACCACCGGAATGCGCGGCGGCGCGAACGCGATGTGCCCGATCGCCGCCGCGAACTCGGCCAGCATCGGCTCCATCAGCGCGGAGTGGAACGCGTGCGACACGGTGAGCCGGGTCGCCTTGGCGAAGCGCGGGGCCAGCTCGTCGATCTCGTGCCCCGGGCCGGAGATGACGATCGAGGTGGGGCCGTTGACCGCGGCGACGTCCACCCCGCCGGCCAGCATCGACCGCACCTCGGCCTCGGACGCCTGCACCGCCAGCATCGCCCCACCCGCCGGCAACGCCTGCATCAACCGGCCGCGCGCCGCCACCAACGTCACCGCGTCATCCAGCGACAGCACACCCGCCACATGCGCGGCGGCGACCTCACCGATCGAGTGACCCAACAGGTAGTCCGGGATGATGCCCCACGACTCGCACAGCCGGAACAACGCCACCTCGACCGCGAACAGGCCCGCCTGCGTGTAGACCGTCCGGTGAATCGCCTCGGACTCGATCGCCTCACGCAACGGCACGTCCAGGAGCTGATCGAAACGCGCGCAAATGGCGTCGAACGCCGCCGCGAACACCGGGAACCGGTCCGCCAACGGCAAACCCATCCCGGCACGCTGCGCACCCTGACCGGTGAACAGGAACGCCAGACCACCCTCGACCACCACACCCGACACCGCCGCCGCCC